>NZ_PSWE01000043.1:0-20770 GCF_002932195.1 Rathayibacter sp. AY1C4
CGCCACCGCGAACCGCTCGACGACCCCCGCCTCCGACCGCTTCCGCGACTTCATCGCGTCCGGCTGGGCCGAGCGGGAGGAGCCGCTGCCTGCTCCGCGCGAGCAGGCGTCCTTCGCCGCCTCCCGCCGCGAGCGCCTCTCCGCGCTGCACACCGGCGTGCGCATCGTCATCCCGGCGGGCCGCCTCAAGCAGCGCGCGAACGACACCGACTACCCGTTCCGTGCGCACTCGGCCTTCACCTGGCTCACCGGCTGGGGCTCCGACTCCGAGCCCGGCGCGGTGCTCGTCCTCGAGCCCGCCGGGTCCGGCCACAGCGCGACGCTCTACTTCCGCGAGCGCGCGGGCCGCGACTCCGACGAGTTCTACGCCAACCCCGAGATCGGCGAGTTCTGGATCGGGCCGCGCCCGTCGCTCGCGCAGGTCGCGAGCGATCTCGGCCTCGCCACCCGCGGGATCGCCGAGCTCGACGCGGTCCTCGACGCGCACGACGGCGTCCCCCTCGCCGTGCTGCGCGAGGCCGACCCGGCGGTGACCGGCCGTCTCGACGCGGTCGAGGCCGACGAGCGGGCGGACCGCGACGCGGCGCTCGAGCGCGACATCGCCGAGCTCCGCCTGGTCAAGGACGCCTACGAGATCGCCGAGCTGCGCGCCGCCGTCGACGCGACGGGCCGCGGCTTCGAGGACGTCCTCTCCGACCTGCCGCGCATCATCGCCCACGAGAAGGGCGAGCGCCTGATCGAGGGCGTCTTCAACGGACGCGCGCGCGCCGACGGCAACGCGGTCGGCTACGACACCATCGCCGCGGCGGGCCCCCACGCCTGCATCCTGCACTGGACGCGCAACGACGGGCCGGTGCGCCCCGGCCAGCTGGTGCTGCTGGACGCCGGCGTCGAGCAGGACAGCTACTACACCGCCGACATCACCCGCACCTTCCCGGTGGACGGCCGCTACACGGACGCCCAGCGCCGGGTGCACGAGACGGTGCGGGAGGCGGCCGACGCCGCGTTCGCGATCGTCCGCCCCGGCATCCGCTTCCGCGAGGTTCACGCCGCGGCGATGGCCGTCATCGCGCGGCGCACCGCCGAGTGGGGCCTGCTGCCGGTCAGCGCCGAGGAGGCGCTCGAGGCCGACAACCAGCAGCACCGCCGCTACATGGTCCACGGCACCAGCCACCACCTCGGACTCGACGTGCACGACTGCGCCCGCGCACGGCGCGAGATGTACCTCGACGGACTGGTCGAGGAGGGCATGGTCTTCACCATCGAGCCCGGCCTCTACTTCCAGCCCGACGACCTCACGGTCCCGGAGGAGCTGCGCGGCATCGGCGTCCGGATCGAGGACGACGTGCTCGTCACCTCCGACGGCGCCGAGAACCTCTCGGCCGGCATCCCGCGCTCGGCCGACGACATCGAGGCGTGGATGGCCCGACTGGCCCGCTGAGCCCGGTCGCCCGCGGGGAGCCCCGGCCGCTCAGGCGGCGAGGGGCAGCGCGAACTCCCCGCGGGCGGCGGCGAGCGCCAGCCCGTCGAGCAGCGTCGCCAGCTGACCGGCGGGAGCGTCCGGGTCCTCGGGATGCCACTGCACGCCCACGAGGGGGGCCGCGACGTGCTCGACGGCCTCGATCACGCCGTCCTCCGCCCGGGCGACGACCCGCAGCCCCGGAGCGAGCAGGTCGACCGCCTGGTGGTGCGCGCTCTGCACCGCGAGCGCCTCTAACCCGAAGAGCCCGCCGAGCACGGAGCCCGCCGCGAGCCCGACCTCGTGCCGGTGCATGCGCTGGTGAGCGGGGGCCGCCGCGTTGACGTGCTCCGCCTCCGGCCCCAGGTCCTGCACCAGCGTGCCGCCGAGCGCGACGTTGACGATCTGCAGGCCGCGGCAGATGCCCAGCAGCGGCGTCCGGCGGGCCAGCGCCCGGTGCACCAGCGCGATCTGGGCGGCGTCGGCGCGCTCCGCGTGGGGGCCCTCGGCCGGGTAGCCGCGGTCGGCGCCGTACTGCTCGGGAGCGATGTCCTCGCCGCCCGCGAGGACGAGGGCGTCCGCCCCCGCCGTGCACGCCAGCAGCTCCTCCGTGCCCAGCTCCTCGGCGGCGAAGCGCTCCGCCCGCCAGCCGCGCTCGTGCGCGAGGGCGAGGATGCGGCCGTTCAGGATCTGCACGTAGGCGTGGTACTCCTCGCGGCCCGGTCGCACGCGGGCGACCTCGACGATGGCGAGTGAGCGGGTCATGACTCCATCCTGGGCACGCCGCCGCCGCCGGTCGAACCGCCGTGTCACGCGGTGTCACACTCCGGCCGTACGATCACGGAGTGACCTCGCCGAGCCCGTCCCTCCCGGAGCGCGTGCAGCAGGCGCGCTCCGAGGTCTCCGTCCTCGCCGGGACCACTCCCGAGCGCCGGGTCCGACCGCTGCGCGAGGCCGTCGAGCACGTCGCCGCCGGCGGCTCCCCCGATCCCGGCGCCCTGCTCGACGCGGTCGACTCGCTGGTCGGGCTCGTGACCCGCGCCGAGGTGCAGCTGAGCGGCGTCGAGCGCTCCGTGCGGGACGACCTGGAGCGGGCCGCCACCCTCTCGGACCTGCGCACCTCGGCGCAGCTCGCCTCCGCCGCCGACGTGGCCGTCGCGTGCGCCGCGGCACGGTCGCTCCTCCTCGACGCCGACGACGCCCGGTCGGCCGGCGCCCGCCACGATCCTGCCGCGCTGCTGGTCCTGCTGCTCGACGCCGACTCCGCTCTGGACGCCGTCGTCTCCGGATACCGCGAGCCGCGCGCCCAGGCCGAGCGCCAGCTCCTGCTGTTCGAGGCGGCGCGCACCGCGGCCCGGCTCGGCGCCGAGTCGGTGCTGCTCCTGGCCGCCGTGCACGGCGAGCGCATCACCGCGGCACCCCGGATCCTCGCCGAGGAGACGCTCGGGCAGCTGGATACCGCGGTGCGCCGTGCGGCAGGCGATCCGGCCGGCGCTCTGGACGAGGCCCGCGCCGCCGCCGAACGCGCCCGCTCCGCACTGGACGAGGCCCTGGTCGACCTCGACGGCGCGCCCCCGTCGCTCCGCCCCGCGGCCGTCCCCGGAGGCCTGCCCGCGGCCTGAGGACGCAGGCACCCGGCAGCGGCGCGCGTGCCATAGTGAGGGACATGGCCTCCTTCCTCGTCGTCCCCCAGTGGCAGGGCTCGGCGTCGACGCGCGCGATGCGCCTCGTCGACGGAGCCGAGGCGATCCGGGGCGATCTGCCCTCCTCCGCCACCACGACCCTCGACATCCCCGCCGAGGCGGGCGACGCCCAGGACACCGGCATCCGCCGCTACGCCTCGGTCGCCACCGTCGCCGAGCGGGTGCGCGAGGCCCTCTCGGGCCGCACCGATCCCGTGATCACGATCGGCGGCGACTGCGGCGTCGAGTTCGCGGCGATCGGGCACGCCGTCCGCTCGGCACCGGGTCCGGTCGCGCTGGTCTGGCTCGACGCCCACCCGGACGCGCACTCTCCCGAGTCCTCCCCCAGCGGCGCCTTCTGCGGCATGGTCCTCTCGGCCGCGCTGGGCCGCGGCGTCGGCCTCCTGAGCGCGGGCGCCGAGGAGCGGGTGGCCGACGAGCGCGTCGTCCTCGCCGGTGTCCGCTCCGCCGACGACGGCGAGCTCGAGCCGCTGGTCGAGCGGGGGGCCGCGGTGCTGACCGCGGAAGCCCTCGACCCGGAGTCGCTCGTCGCGGCGGTCGAGGCGACCGGTGCCGCCTCCGTCTACGTGCACCTCGACCTGGACGTGCTCGACCCCGCCGATCTCGCCGGGCTGTTCGACCCGGTGCCCTTCGGCGTGCCCGCGTCGCGCCTCGTCGCGAGCCTCGACGCCCTCCGGTCCCGCTTCCCGCTCGCGGGCGCCGGCGTCACCTCGTTCGCCCCGTCGTCGCCGACGGCGGCCGAGGACGACCTGCCCACGATCCTCCGCCTCCTCGGCGCTCTGTCCCGCGGGGCCTGAGAGAGCCCTGCCATCGGCGCGCAAGCCCGAGCGCGTGTCGGCGGCACCCGGCAAGATGGTCGGACGCGACCGAGCGGAGGAACGATGAGCGACGAGAGACCGCGCGTGCGCACCGAGCGGCGCGGGACCGTGCTCGCGATCGTGCTGGACCGGCCCGAGAAGCGCAACGCCGCCGATCTGCGGCTGCTCGCGGAGCTGGCGTCCGCGTACGGCGAGCTCGACCGCGACCCGGAGCTGCGCGCCGGCGTCGTCCTCGCCGAGGGCGGGCACTTCACGGCCGGGCTCGACCTCGCCGACATCGGGCCCCGCCTGGGCTCCGGCGGCCTCGACTTCGTGCCCGAGGGCGGTCTCGACCCGTGGGGCCTGCGCACCCGCCCCGTGAGCAAGCCGGTGGTCATCGGCCTCCAGGGCACCTGCCTCACGCTCGGCATCGAGCTCGCGCTCGCGAGCGACGTCGTCCTCGCCGAGCGGTCCACCCGCTTCGGCCAGATCGAGGTCGCCCGCGGCATCCTGCCCTTCGGCGGAGCGACGCTGCGCTTCCCCCGCGCCGTCGGCTGGGGCGACGCGATGCGCTGGATCCTCACCGGCGACCTCTTCGACGCCGAGGAGGCCCACCGCATCGGCCTCGTGCAGCAGGTCGTCCCCGACGGGACGGTCGCCGAGGCGGCCTGGGGTCTGGCCGCCCGGATCGCCGCGCAGGCGCCGCTCGCCGTGCAGGCCGCCCTGGCCAGTGCCCGGCTCGCGGTCGCCGCGTCCGACGCCGAGGCCGCGGCCGCGCTCCCCGGGGCGCTCGCGCGTCTCGCGGCGTCCGAGGACGCGCGCATCGGCACCGAGGCCTTCCTCCAGCGCACGACGGCGGAGTTCACCGGACGATGAGCGACGAGAGCACCACCGTCACGGCGCCCGGCGGCTCCTCCCTCGAGGCGCAGCAGGAGCGCGCCGCGCAGCAGCTCGAGATCCGGCTCCGCTACGGCGACCAGGTGTGGGAGCTGCGCGAGGTCGACCACTTCGCCGTCTTCTCCCGCCGCAGCACCGCACGGCGCGCCGGGCGCGTCCTCGTGGCCTCCGGCTTCCAGATCGCGATCTCGCGGCTTCGGCTGAGGCAGGTCCTCGTCGCGAGCCACCACGCCGCGGTCGACGAGGAGTCGACCACCGCGTTCCTCCGCCAGGTGATCGAGGCGGTCGAGAGCCACGGCGGCCGCTACGACGGCTGGCGGGCCGAGATCGTGCCGGCGCATTGAGCGCCGGACACCCACACACGACGGGGCTCGACGCCTCCGAGAACCCCAGGGAGACAGCATGAGCAGCACGACGGACGAGTTCGACGTCATCGTCATCGGAGCAGGGCCGGTGGGCGAGAACCTCGCGGACCGCGCGGTCCAGGGCGGCCTCACCGCGGCCGTCGTCGAGAGCGAGCTCGTCGGGGGCGAGTGCTCCTACTGGGCGTGCATGCCCTCGAAGGCGCTGCTGCGGCCGCCGATGGCGATCCGCGCCGCCCGTGATCTCCCCGGCGCGGCGCAGGCGGTGAGCGGAGGAGTCGACGTGCCCGCGCTCCTGGCCCGCCGCGACTCCTTCACCAGCCACTTCGACGACCACGGCCAGGTGCAGTGGCTCGAGAGCGCCGGCATCGAGCTCGTCCGCGGGCACGGCCGCCTGAGCGGCGAGCGCGAGGTGACCGTGACCGGACCCGACGGCGAGGTGCGCGTGCTCCGCGCCCGCTCCGCCGTCGCCGTCGCGACCGGCACCACCGCCGTCGTCCCCGACATCCCGGGCCTGCGCGCGGCATCCCCCTGGACGAGCCGCGAGGCCACCTCGGCCGAGGAGGTGCCGCCGCGCCTCGTCGTCATCGGCGGCGGAGTCGTCGCGACCGAGATGGCGACCGCCTACGCCGGCATGGGCTCCTCCGTCACGCTCGTCGCCCGCAGCGGACTCCTCGCGCCGTTCGAGCCCTTCGCCGGCGAGCTCGTCGGCTCGGCGCTCCAGGAGCTCGGCGTCGACCTGCGCCTCGGCGACTCGCCCGTCTCGGTCGAGCGCCGGTCCGACGGCACCGTGGCCGTGACGCTCGAGGGCGGCGACGTCATCGAGGCCGACCAGGTGCTCGCCGCGACCGGCCGCGCCCCGCACACCCGCGACGTCGGCCTCGAGACGATGGGCCTCGAGCCCGGCTCCTCGCTGACGGTCGACGACACGATGCTCGTGCTGGGCGGCGACGGTGCTCCCCTCGGCGGCGGGCGTCCGTGGCTCTACGGGGTCGGCGACGTGAATCACCGCGCACTGCTCACGCACCAGGGCAAGTACCAGGCCCGTGCGGCCGGCGACGTGATCGTCGCGCGCGCCACCGGTGCCGAGGTCCACGACGCCCCCTGGGGAGCGCACGTCGCGACCGCGGACCACGAGGCCGTGCCGCAGGTCGTCTTCACCGACCCCGAGGTCGCGTCGGTCGGCCTCACCGCCGCGGCCGCCGAGAAGGCCGGCTACCGCACCCGCGTCGTCGACTACGAGATCGGCTCGGTCGCCGGCGCCGCCCTCGCCGCCGACGGCTACACGGGCACCGCGCGGATGGTCGTGGACGAGGACCGGAAGGTCGTCCTCGGCGTCACCTTCGTCGGCAAGGAGGTCGGAGAGCTGATCCACTCCGCGACGATCGCCGTCGTCGGCGAGGTGCCGCTCTCGCGCCTCTGGCACGCGGTCCCCTCCTATCCGACGATCAGCGAGGTCTGGCTGCGGCTGCTCGAGACCTACGGACGCGACAGCGCGTGAGAGCGCTCCGTCGAGCCGTCGCGATGGTGGCCCTGGATCCGGCGATCACCCGGCCGGGCTACCTCTTCGCGTGCGCGGTCGGACTCGCCTGGGGCGCGCTGTGGAGCACGGGCCCGATCCGGCGCAGCCACGGCCTCGTCGTCTTCACCGGTCTGCCCTCCTGGGCGTTCGGCCGCGGAGGGTCCTGCGTCGGCACGAGCTACCTCACGGGCACCAACGCCTCCGACAGCGTCCTCGAGCACGAGGCCGTGCACAAGGAGCAGTGGCGGCTCTACGGGATGTGGTTCCCGTTCGCGTACACGGTGGCGGGTCGCGATCCGCTGCGCAATCGATTCGAGATCGAAGCCGGTCTCGAGAAGGGCGGATATCTCCGTGGTCACTGACATGACGGGGCGCGTCGTCGTCCTCACCGGAGCGAGCTCCGGCATCGGCCGGGTCGCGGCGGGAGCGCTGGCGTCCGCCGGTGCCCGCGTGGCCGTGGTCGGGCGGAACCCCGAGCGCACCCGCGCGGTCGCCGCCGACGTGGGAGGGGACGCGTTCCTGGCCGACTTCGACCGGCTCGACGACGTCCGCGCCCTGGCCGACGGCCTCCTCGAGCGCTACGAGCGGATCGACGTGCTGGCGAACAACGCGGGCGGGCTCGTCTCCCACCGCGCCGAGACGGTCGACGGCCACGAGCGGACGATCCAGAGCAACCACCTCGCGCCGTTCCTGCTCACGCGGCTCCTGCTCCCGCGGATGATCGAGACCTCGAGGGAGCGGGCCGGCGTCCGCGTCGTCTCCACGGCGAGCCTCGCGAACCGCTTCGGTCGCCTGAGGCTCGACGACCTCGACAACCGCCGGGGTCCGTGGCTCGGCGGCTGGCGGGCGTACGGCACGTCGAAGCTGGTGACGATCCTCTTCATCCGCGAGCTGGCGGAGCGCCTGCTGACGACGTCGGTCGACGCGTACTCGTTCCACCCGGGCGTCGTCTCGACGAGCTTCGGCGCCGACAGCACGATGATGAAGCTGATGACGAGCCTCTCGGTCGGCTCCTTCGGCATCTCCGCCGAGGCGGGTGCGGTGCCGCTGATCACCCTCGCCTCCGAGCCCGACGTCGGCGCCGCCAGCGGCACCTACTTCGACCAGCTGACGCCGCACGGCTCCCTGAACCCCCAGGCCCGCGACCGCGCTCTCGCCCACGACCTCTGGACTCTCTCCAGCCGCCTCGTGGGCGTCTCCCCCACCCTGTAGCCGCTGCCGCTCCCCGCCGCCGCCGACTCGGCGCGGGGCGGCGCGGAGCACCCGGCGCGCTCGCCGGGAGGATCTCGACACACCCTCTCCGAGGGCTGCCCGATCAGCAGGTCTGCGCGCGGTCGCCCGACTCGGTCTGTGCCCGCGAGCTGCTCGATCAGCCGCGAAATCGGTCGGGCGTGGATCTCGAAACTCCCTCTCCGAGCGCTACCCGATGAGCATGTCCGGGCGCGGTCGCCCGACTCGCCGGGCACCCGAGAACCGCTCGATCACGCGCGAGGTCCGTCGGCAGTGACTCTCGAGACGCCCTCTACGAGGTCCACTCGATCAGCATCGTCCTCCGCGGTCGCGCCCCTGGCGCGCCGTCCCCCGCGGCCGCCCCCTCGGCGCGCCGTCCCCCGCGGTCGCGCCTCCGGCGCCCTGTCCCCCGCGGTCGCGCCCCCGGCGCGCCGCACCCCTACGAGCAGCGCCCGGAGCGTCGCAGGGCGTCGTTCTGCAAGGCGGAGGAGGAAGCGATACCGGCGGTATCGCGCCCGACGACAACGCCGCAGAACGTCGCCCTGCGGCGCTCCGGGTCAGTTGGACTCTTGGCGGCCGAGGCGCCAGTACCCCATGAACGCCACCCGCTTCCGGTCGAGTCCGAGCTCGGTGACGAGGCAGCGGCGGATCAGCTTCACGGCGCCGGCTTCTCCGGCGATCCAGGCGTAGAGGCCGGGGTCGGTGCTCTCGTCGGGGACCTCCCAGAGCATCTCGTGGTCGACGTCGATGTCGCTGACGTCCACGCCGCGGTGGTGGGCGGTGAGGAAGCGGGTGGCCCAGGCGCGGACCGCGTCGCCGAGGGCCGCTCCGGGGGCTGCCGCGTGGGCGCGGACGATCCAGGTGACGTGGACGCCGGCGGGGTGGCGGAGCGGGAGGCGGTCGTGGGCGGTGGGGACCTCGAGGAACGCGGCTCCGGTGGCGTCGTCGTCGAGGCTCTCGAGGATCGCGGCGATGGCGGGGACGGCCGTCTCGTCGCCGGCGAGGAGGAGGGAGGTGGCGGCGCCGGGGTGGAACTCGACTCCGCCGCCGGGGAGGTCGGAGCGCGTGTCGGGCGCGATGATGACGATCTGGTCGCCGGCGCGGGCGCTCTCGACCCAGGCGGAGGCCGGTCCGGTGTCGCCGTGGGCGGCGAAGTCGATGTCGACCTCGGCGTCCTCGGGGCGGACGGCGCGGATGGTGTAGGTGCGGAGCGGGTTCCGGAGCTCGTCGGGGAGCTGTCGCCAGCGGCCGTGCCAGTCGGGGTCGAGTCCGTCGGGTCCGTCGGGGTCCGAGACGGAGGCGAGGAAGGCGGGGGCGTCGGAGGCTGCGGTGGGGACGACGAGCTTGATGCGCTGGTCGGGGCCGGTGCAGCCGACGTGGTCGAGGCCGGTGCCGGTGAGGGTCACGCGGATGAAGTGCGGGGCGATCCGGGTCGCTGCGGCGACGGTCGCGAGGTACGGCCGGTAGGCCGGTCGGGCGGGGGCGGCGGTCGTCGGAGGCATCGCCTCAGTCTCGCACAGAAGGTAAGCCTTGCCTAACACTCAACCGGGACGCCCGGCGGACGGTCAGCGCGCGGCGTGCTCGGCGGAGGTGCGCAGGCGCGCCTCCACGTCGGCGGCGAGCTCGGCGACGACGGGGCCGGCCCCGCCGATCCAGGCGCAGAAGTCGTGGCGGCCGTCGGCCCACGGGTAGTCGCCGTCGACGACCGACATCTCGCCGACCCAGGCCCGGACCGCGCGGTCGAGCGCGACTCCGCGGGAGCAGCGCTCACCGGTGCCGGGGGCGCCCGAGCGCTCGGAGCGGCCGAGCCAGGTGACGCAGACCCGTCCGGGGGCGGCGAGCGGCGGCAGTCCGCGCGCGTCGTCGACCTCGACGAAGACCTGGCCGCGGGCGTTCGCGGGGAGGGTGTCGAGGATGCTCTGGATCCACGGCACGACGGTCTCGTCGCCCGCGATCAGGAACTGCTTCACGTCGACCGGCGCGGAGCCGTCGCGGTCCTCGAACATGCACATCGTGTTCGAGTATAGGCAAGGCTTACCTCAGTGACCAGAGCCGGACCTGACCATCCGCCGTGCGGCCGCGCCCGGACCCGTCACGACTGCGGCCTCCCCCCTCACCACTGCGGCGGGTGCCGCCTCTGCCAGCGCGCCCGCCGCTCGAGCTGTGCGCCGATCGCCAGCAGCGTCGCCTCGCCGCCGGGTCGCCCGATCAGCTGGACTCCCATCGGCAGGCCCTCCTCCGTGGTGCTCAGCGGAAGGGTGATCGCGGGGAGGCCGCTCACGTTCACGAAGGACGTGTACGGCGTGTAGAGGCACTGCTGCTCGAAATTGCGCTCGGGATCCTCGAGGTCGTACCAGCCGACGGGGCGCGGCGTCATCGCCAGCGACGGCGTCAGGACCGCGTCGACGCCGGAGAACGCCGCGATCACCGCGCGCTCGTAGCCCGAGAGCCAGGACGCCGCCTCGACGATCTCGCGGGCGGAGCGCCGGCGTCCCTCCTCCACCAGCCAGCGGGTCAGCGGCTCCAGCAGATCGAGGTCCGCGCCCTCGACGGGCAGGGTCGCCGCGCCGCTCTGCCACAGCGTCCGGAACGCGGCGGGGTACGCGGCGCTCGGGGGCAGCAACGCCTCCTCGAGCCCGTGGCCGAGCGCGGCCAGCGCGGCGATCCCCTCGTCCAGCGCGGCGCGCGCCTCCGGAGCGAGAGCGATCTCGTACTCCTCGTCCCAGGGCGAGTCCGTCAGCACGCCGATCTGGAAGCGCCCCTCTCCGCGCACCGCGGCGCCGAGGAACGAGCCGTCGCCGTCACCGGGCGCGCCGAGCGACCAGCGCTGCGGGAGGCGGCCGTTCGTCCGCTCCAGCATGCCCTCGAGCAGGAGGCCCGCGTCGGCGACCGAGCGGGTGATCGGCCCGGCGACCGTCAGGCCGCCGACTCCGCCGATGCCGGAGAGCGCGGCGACACGTCCGCGGGAGGGCTTCAGTCCTACCAGGCCGCAGGCCGCGGCGGGGATGCGGATGGACCCGCCGCCGTCCGAGGCGGGGGCGAACGGCAGCAGTCCCGCGGCGACGGCGACCGCCGCTCCTCCGCTGGATCCGCCGGCCCCGAGGCGGGTGTCCCAGGGCGTGACGGCGGGCGGGCCGATGCGCGTCTCGGTGTAGGAGGGCATCCCGAACTCGGGCGTCGCGGTCTTGCCGAGGCTGACCGCTCCCGCCGCGTCGAGCACCTCGACGATCTCGTCGGAGGCGGTGGGCACGTGGTGCTCGCGCAGCCGCGATCCGGATGCGGTCCGCACGCCCGCGCGCCGCCAGAGGTCCTTGTCGCCACTCGGCAGGCCCCAGAGCGGAGCGGTGCCGGGCCCGGTGCCGAGCGCTGACGCCCGCTCCCGCGCCCGATCGGCGGTCACCGTGGCGAAGGCGCCCAGCTCCCCGTTCCACCGCTCGATCCGGGCGAGGTAGTGATCGGCGAGCTCGAGAGGCGTGACCTCTCCGCGCTGCAGCCAGTCCCACTGCTCCTGGGCGCTGAGGTGGTGGAGTTCGAACATGGAACGACCCTATTCCGCCGCTCCGGGGAGCCGGCGGAACAGGTTCGTGGGGGTCAGGCCGCGCGGCGGCCGCTCTCGCTCGCCTCGTCGATGCCCTTCCGGGCGCCGTCGGGCACCACGGTGTCGCGGTCGATTCGGGCGCCGGTCGCGATCACGGCCGAGCGTCCGATGCGGGAGTAGCTCCCGATCCGCGCCCCCGGTCCGATGATCGCCTCGGGCCCGACGTGCACGTTCGCGCCGATGAAGGCGCTGTGCCCGATCATGGCGTCGCGGTCGACCCAGCTGCCCGCGCCGATCCAGGCGCGCTCGCCCACGGTCGCGCCGGGCTCCACGTAGGCGCCGGTCTCCACGTACGCGGTCGCCGAGACGCGCGATCCGGGAGCGACCATGCCGCGTCCGTTCGCGTGGCGGCGGTAGACGATCTCGTCGTCACTGCCGCGCGCCCCTCGACCCTTGTTCATCCCTGTTCCTGCCATCTGCCTCTGGCTCCTCCGAGCTGTCCGGTGGGCGGGGCGCCGAGCCCCGTCCCGTCATCGGTAGACAACAGCGGCGAGCGCCCGCGCATTCCCCGTTCGGGGGGCGCTGGCGCGGGGTGGAGGCGGGGCGGCGGGCGGAGCGGAGAGCGGGCGTCGGACCGGACCCGCGCGGGCGTCCCCGGAGCGTCACTCCACCGCGTCGGCGACCGCGGTCACGACCGCGCGGAACCGGTCCGGCGCCTCGCGGATCCGCCGCCGGAGGAGGACCCCGGCGAGCGCCGACGAGGCGGGTGCGGCGACCAGCTCGCACTCGACCCGGGCCCCCTCCTCGTCCGCCAGGACCCGCCACTGCTCGACGCCGAGCACGGGGAGTCGGCGCTCGAGCCCGCTCCCCCGCCTCTCGTAGGCGCCGTCGGCGGCGAGGACGTCCGCGAGGGCGGCGAGCACCGGGGCGGGGTCGGCGTGGAGGATGGAGGCGAGGGCGAGGATGCTGCGCACGGCGGCAGTCTCGCACGCCCCCGCGTCAGGAGCGGGCGTCGAGGACGCGCCGGAGCCAGTCGAACGACGCCTTGGGCACGCGGTCCCGGCTGCGCGTGTCGACGGCCACGAGCCCGTGCGGGCGGCTGTAGCCGTGCTGCCACTCGAACGCGTCGACCAGGGTCCAGAGCTGCACGGCCTCCACCGGCAGTCCGTCGTGGACGGCCTCGGCGAGAGCGGCCAGGTGAGCCCCGAGCCAGCGGATCCGCTCCGTGTCGACGATCGCACCCTCGCGATCGGGCTCGTCGGGGTAGCTCGCGCCGAGCGCGGTCACCACCAGCGGCGGCAGGGCGTCGCCGTAGCGCTCCACGAGGGACCGCAGCACCGAGACCACCGCCCAGGGTGCGACCGGCGAGCCGTCGCCCGTGCGGTCCAGCTCCGGCCAGGGCGCCGTGTGGAAGGGGAGCGCGGGAGGAGCGCCCACCCCGGTCGGCAGCGCCGGGTCGCGGCCCGCCACGATCCGCAGCGGCGGCAGCGGCGCGACCGCGTAGAAGTCGAGCGGAGCCGAGATGCGCGCGAGGTCGACCGGATCCGCCTGCGCGAGGGCGCCGAGGAACGGCGGCAGCTCCTCCGGTCCGACCGGGTAGGACCCGGTCAGCACGGCGTCGGCCACCAGGCGGTTCCGCAGGACGTCCGCCAGGGAGGCGAAGGCGCGGTCCCGGTCGTCGTCCGAGGCGGGCTCGACCGGCGCGAGCGCGTCGACGAGGCCGATCCTCCCGGTCACCTCCGCCGCCCGCAGCGCCTCCAGCGCCACGCCGTGCCCGAGGAGCTGGTGGTGCAGCGCCGGCAGGGCGCTGAACAGCCGGCCGGCGCCCGGCGCCTGCCGCACGAGCGCGTAGCCCTCGAGCATCACCGTCGACGGCTGGTCGAGGGTGATCCAGTCGGCGACCCGGTCGCCGAACCGCCCGCCGAGCTCGAAGGCGAGATCGCCGAAGCGGAACGCGGTGTCGCGGTTCATCCAGCCGCCGCTGAGCGCCGACGGGGTGTCGCGGTGGTGCAGGGTCAGCGCGACCCGGATCCCCGTCTCGGCGAGCCCGTCGAGCAGGCGGTCGTAGAAGCCGAGCCCTCCGCGGTCGATCGGCCCGCGGCCGTCGGGCTGCAGCCGGGGCCACGAGACCGAGAGCCGGAGCTCGTCGACGCCGAGATCGACCAGCAGCGCGAGGTCCTCGCGCCAGCGCAGGAGGAAGTCCGTCGCGATCTCGGGAGTGGCCTCCTCGGCGATCGTCCCCCGTCGCAGCGCGAAGTCGTCCCACACCGACCGGCCCCGGCCGCCCGTCTCGAGGGAGCCCTCCGTCTGGAAGGCGCTCTGCGCCAGTCCGATGCGCAGGCCCGGCGGCAGGAGCCCGCCCAGCTCGCGCGGATCGTCGAAGCGCGCAGCCTCGACGCGCACCTCCCGCCGATCGCGCCCGCGGGCCTCGTCTTCGCGCATTCCACTGTCCTCCGGATCTGATCGACGGGTATATTCTCGCGGAAGCGCTCTCCCGGATCTCCCCGACTCCCCCGACCGGCTGAGACGCCTCCTCCGGATGGTGTACATCCGGGAACAGTGGTGCGGCGCGCTTGACAGCTCCCCCCTGCCCCCGTGCAATGGACGCATCGTGAAATCGGGCGTCGACGTGGCAGTACCGGGGGGTTCACCGGTCGTGCCGGTGCCCCGACTCCGCCGATCCCCGCGGCGCACGGCCGCCCTGCTGCTGGTGCTCCTCGCGGCCGTCGCCTCCGTCTCCGGGCTGGCCGCTCCGGCCGCGCAGGCCGCCGCTCTCGCGATCACCGCTCCCTCCTCCGGCGCGGTCCTCAGCACGGGAGCGACGACGGTCACCGGCACGGCGACGGCCGGGGACCAGGTGCAGATCGGGCTCCGCGGCGGCGGCGACCCCCTCTGCATCACCACCGCGGGCCCCGACGGCGGCTGGAGCTGCGCCGTCTCCCTCGACGACGGGCCGGCGACCCTGGTCGCGGTGGAGCTCCTCGCCGGCGGCGGGACCACCTCGGCCGCCGTCCCGATCGCCGTCCTCAGCGCCCCCGTCATCGAGTCGGTCGACGGCTCGGCGACCTCCGCGGGCTCGGTCCGCGGCACGGCCTACCCCGGCGCGAGCGTCGCCGCGGTCTCGAACGGCGGCGCCGCGTGCCTGGCCACCGCCGACTCCGGCGGCGCATGGTTCTGCCAGCTCGCCCCCACTCCGGCGCCGGGCAGCTACCGCGTCACCGCGACGCAGACCGCCTCCTTCGCCGGCAGCGCCGCCTCGCCGGCCAGCGCGCCGGTGACCCTCGTGGTCGACACCGCTGCTCCTGCCGCCCCCGCCCTCACCTCGCCGTCGAACGGCGCCGCCCTGCCGCTCAGCGGCGCGTCCTACTCCGGGACGGGCGTGGACGGCACTCGCGCCTACGTGTACGTGGACCGGGTCAACACCTGCGACGCGGCGGTCAGCGGAGGCGCCTGGAGCTGCACCGGCGGCACGATCACGGCGGGCGCGCATCGGGTCTCCGCCATCGCCGGAGACAGCGCCGGCAACTACAGCCCGCCGAGCCCCTGGATCGACGTGACCTTCGCGGCGGCGACGACCGCTCCCACCGGCACGCCCAGCGCGACGACGCCGGCCGCCCCCGGAGCCGCGCCCAGTGCGCCCGGGGCCGCCGCGTCTCCCGCTCCGAGCAGCGCGGCGCCGACCGCGTCCCCGTCGCCCGTCCGCCCCGGAGAGGCCGCGCCCGCGCCCGAGGACGAGCCGACCGCCGAGCCCACCGCAGCACCGGTCCCGGCTCCCGACCAGGACGGCGGTGACGTGCCGCCGCAGCCCGCCCCCGACGCCGGATCGGAGCCGGGCGGCTGGAGCGCGGCGACCGGGATGACCACCGCGCTGTCCGCCGGATCGCCCGTCGTCTCGATGGCCGACTGGATGCGCTCCCTCGCCCTCGCTCTGCTCTCGCTCGCCCTGGTCGTCGTGCCGGCCCGCCTCGCCGCGGCCGGGCGCGCGCCCCGCGCCGAGCGCAGCTGGCACCTCACGGGCCGCAACCGCGCCGCCGTCGAGTACGACGACAAGCCGGACACCGGTCCCGCCTCGCCGCGCCTGATGGTCGTCGGGATGATCGGCTGCGCAGCCGGCCTCGTCCTGCTCTCGGGACGCGTCGACGGCCAGCCCGCCTACCTGCGCCTGCTGATCGCCGTCATCGTGGCCGTCGCCGTGGTCAACGCGGTCGCCGCCGCCGTCCCCGCGCTGGTCGGCCGACGGATCGGCGTCAGCGGGATCGGCGTCGTCGCCGCTCCGCGCGCGCTGCTCCTGGTCGCGGCGGCCGCTCTCGTCTCGCGCTTCGCGGGACTGGACCCGGCGCTCCTCTTCGGCGTGGTGATCGGCCTCGTCCTCCCCGAGGGCGCATCCGCCGTCGACCGGGCGAAGCTCTCCACCGTCCGCGTCGTCTCGCTGCTGGGTCTCGCCGGACTCGCCTGGGGCGCCTCCGCCGTGGTCCCGCCCGACGGCTCGTTCGGCTCCGTGCTCGCCGCGGAGGTGCTCAGCGCGACCACGCTGATCTCGGTCGGCTCGAGCGTGGTGCTGCTGTTCCCGGTCGGGCGCCCCGCCGGCCGCAGCATCCTGCGCTGGTCCCCGCTGCTCTGGCTCGGGCTCACGCTCCTCGCGACGACCGTGCTGTTCGTGCTGCTCACCCCGACCATCGCGTCCTGGTCGACCGACGGCGGAGCGGGTCCGGTGCTCTTCGCCGTCGTCGCCTTCAGCGCGGTGTGCACGTCGATCTGGGCCTGGCGGCGCTTCGTCGAGTCGGAGTAGCCGGGCTCGGGCGCCCGCTCAGCCGATCGAGACGGGCCGGTCGAGGTCGTCGCCCGGCAGCACGTCGGCCACGGCGCCGACGGTCAGCTCGCGCAGCGTCGCGATGCCGCCGTAGACGCCGAGGAACGCGGTGTCGGCCGCGTCGCGTCCCGTCGCGATCCGCACGAGGCTCGACCGCGGCGCGAGCGTCGTCGCGTCGACCGCCCGCCACTCCCCCTCGATCCAGGCCTCCGCGACCGCGTGGAAGTCCATCGGCTGCAGTCCCGGCGCGTACACGGCCGCCAGTCGGGCGGGCACGTCCAGCGCCCGGAGGAGGGCGACGACGAGGTGCGCGAAGTCGCGGCAGACGCCGCGGCGGGCGAGCAGCGTCCGCTCGGCCCCGTCCGTCGGAAGGCTCGAGCCGGGGACGTACGCCAGCCGCGTGCCGACCCAGGAGCTCACCGCGTGCAGGAGGTCCGCCCCGGACAGGCCGGCGAACTCGGCCCGGGCCGTCGCCCACAGCACGTCCGACTCGGCGTAGCGGCTCGGCCGCAGGTACCGCAGCCGGTCCACCTCGTCGCCCTCGAGCGGAGCGAGGCGTCCCAGGACGCGCGCGGAGTAGTCCACGACGAGGTGCCCGACCGGCGCGTCGAGCACGTGCAGCCGGGTGCCGTGCTGGTCGATCACCTCGCGAGCGGCGAGCGGGCGGCCGTCGACGGTGAGCGTCAGCGACTCCTCCGCCCCGTACGCGTCGGCCACCGCGATCGACAGGACGAGGGCGGCCGGAGCCGCGATGTCGAGGGTCAGGTGGGCCGAGACGTCGCGCTGCATGGGGCTCTTCTCCGGGGCGTGGCGGGTGGGGGTCAGGCGCCCTGCTCGCCCTTCGGCGGCGGGGTGGGGGCGGCGTCCGGCTCCTGCACGAGCTGCAGCCCGCCGGACGAGTTCGCCGAGACGGTCAGCAGGTCGATCCAGGTGCGGTTGATCGAGGGGACCCGTCCGCCGAAGTACTTGAAGTAGAGGGGCACGGAGGGGTCGAGCCAGATGCTCGAGCGGCCGTCACCGACCGCGGGGTCGTCCCGCCAGGAGAAGAAGAAGCTCTCGCGGCGGCGCAGCTTGTTGGCGATGACGATCTGGACGTGCGTGAGCGTGCGGTCGTCGAACTCGATCTCGACTCCCGAGGCTCCGTAGAGCAGCTTCCCCATGGGGGCCTCCCGGCCGCCCGTCGCCGGGCGGTGCATGACGGTGCCCGCGGGCACGAGAAGCGGGACCGTTCCGGCGCCCGCCGTGGACCGGGCGGCTCGCATCCGGACGCGGGCGCCCGGGCTCGGAACCGCCCGGTGACGACTCTAGGCGAGGCGGCGCGGGCGCGCGGGATCCTCGTCCGATTCCCGAACACCGGGCTCCTCCGGCCGGAAGGACGACCGGTCCGGAGGCGCGCCCGGCGCCCTGCCGGATCCGGGCGAGACGCGCCGGGGCACTGCCGCGCGCATGTCGGAGGTCGGACGTACGGTACCCGCATGATCGAATGCGCACTCTGCGGAACCGACGCCGTCGTCCTCGACCGCTCCGGCGGCCGCGACACTGAGGAGGAGCTCGTCGTGCTCTGCGCCGACTGCACCCCGGGCGAGATCACCCAGGCCCTCGAGGCCGGGCTGCTCGAGCCCGCTCGACGCAGCGCGCACGCCCGCGCCGCCTAGAGAGCGGCACGTCGGACGGAGTGCCCCCACTGGGACTCGAACCCAGACTGAGACGATTTTAAGTCGTCTGCCTCTGCCGATTGGGCTATGGGGGCGACCACCGGGAGGAGCGACCCTCCCGGCGGCGGTGTCAGGACTTGGCGGGCTCGCCGCCGACCGGGACCGGAGCACCGGCCTGGCCGGGGATCTGCGCCGGGGCCTGCGCGGCCGGAGCCTCGGCGGCCGGGGCCGCCGGACGCGGACGCGACGCGTAGGTCTCGAAGGAGCCGCGGGGGTACTCGCGGGCCTCGATCGAGGCGATGTCGCGGCCGAGCCAGAGGTTGTTCCACCAGCCCCAGACCACGCGGAACTTGCGCTCCCACGAGGGCATGGCGAGACCGTGGTAGCCGCGGTGCATCACCCAGGCGGGGAAGCCCTTCACGGCGATCTTGCCGGACTGGAACACGCCGATGCCGATGCCCAGGCCCGCGACCGCGCCGAGGTTCTTGTGCACGTAGTCGACCGGCTCCTCGCCGCGGAGCACCGCGGTGATGTTCTTGGCCATGAGCTTGCCCTGGCGGACGGCGTGCTGGGCGTTCGGCACGCAGAAGCCGCCGACGCCGCCGCCGGTGAGGTCGGGGACGGCCGTCGCGTCGCCGGCGCCCCAGGCGCCCTCGACGAGCACGTCGTCGTGGCCGACGCGGAGGTCGGCGCGCACGCGCAGGCGGCCGCGCTCCTCGATGGGCAGGTCGGAGTTCTTGATCGACGGGTTCGCCATGACGCCCGCGGTCCAGATGATGAGGTCCGACTCGAAGCTCTCGCCCGTCGACAGCTGGATGACGCCGTTCTCGGCCGACTTGAGCTGCGTGTCGAGGTGCACGGTGGCGCCGCGCTGGTCGAGGTTCTTCAGCACCCAGTGGCTCGTCTCGAGGGCGACCTCGGGCATGATCCGGCCCATCGCCTCGATGAGGTGGAACTGCGTCTCCTCGAAGTCGATCTCGGGGTAGCGCTTGAGCAGCGCGCTCGCGAAGGAGCGCAGCTCGGCGAAGACCTCGATGCCCGCGAACCCGCCGCCGACGACCGTGACGGTCAGCAGGCGCGAGCGCTCGGGGCCGGCGGGGAGCGACGCGGCCTTGTCGAAGTTCGTGAGCATGCGGTCGCGGATCGCGGTCGCCTCCTCGATCGTCTTCAGGCCGATCGCGTTGTCGGCGACGCCCGGGATCGGGAAGGTGCGCGAGACGGAGCCGGCGGTGACGACGATCTGGTCGTACTCGAACTCGTAGGGCTCGCCCACGGTCGGGGTGATCGTCGCGGTGCGGTTCGCGTGGTCGATCTTCGTCACCTTGGCGGCGAGGATCGCGGTCTTCTTGAGGTGGCGGCGGAGCGAGACGATCGCGTGGCGCGGCTCGATCGACCCCGCGGCGACCTCGGGGAGGAAGGGCAGGTACGCCATGTAGGGCAGCGGGTCGACGATCGTGACCTCTGCCTCGTGCGGGCGGAGCTGCTTCTCGAGCTTCCACGCGGTGTAGAAGCCGGCGTAGCCGCCTCCGACGATCAGGATTCTGGGCACGGTTGACTCTCCAAGAGGGATGGACAATGCGAACACCCTCACGCAATGCGAAGTGCCCGCTCTCGATGCGGTGGGCAGCACTGACCCCGACTGGGAATCAGCTTAGCGAAGAGCGCGCCGGTGGTGGCGCCTCCGTGGCTCCGGTAGGAGCGGCTACGCGTCGAGCGGCCTGCAGGCGCAGCGCTCGGGAGACCAGTCGGCGCGGGCCAGGGCCAGATCGCCGATCGGATTGACGCCGGGGCCCGCCGCGAGGGCGTGCGCGGCGAGGGCGTGGAGGCACTTCACCCGCGAGGGCATGCCCCCGGAGGAGATGCCCGCGATCTCCGGGACGGAGCCGACGCTCTCGCGGTCGGCCAGGAACGCCCGGTGCGCAGCGGCGTACGCCTCGCGCAGCTCCTCGTCCTCGGCGAGCATCGCGTTGTACTCGACCATGACCTGGGTGGCCTCGAGCTGCGAGATCGCGGCCGTCGCGGCGGGGTGGGTCAGGTAGTAGAAGGTGGGGAACGGCGTGCCGTCGGACAGGCGGGGGCTCGTGGAGACCACCGTCGGGTCGCCGCAGACGCAGCGTGCGCTGATCCCGACGACGTCCCGCGCGGGACGGCCCAGCTGGGCGGAGACGACCGCGATGTCGCGCTCGGACGGCGGATCGAAGGGGGGCGTGGTCACGGGGGCTCCAGAGGACGGACGGCCGGGAGGACGCTCCAGTGTACGCGGGGCCGGGCGGGAGCGACGGGGTCGGGCGGGAGCTACGGAGTCGGTGTCAGCTCATCGGCGGTCGGCTCGCCGAGGCCCGAGACCGCGATCGAGGACAGCAGGGATCCGGCCCAGTCGCTCGGGGTCTCCTGCACCGTGTCGCTCGCGGGCTGCTGCGCCTGCTGGGCGAGCGTCACGTCGTCGAGCACGAGGTAGCTCACCTCGCCGGGCATCACGAAGTACAGCCGCTCGCGGGCCTGCGCGCGGATGAACGCCGGGTCGGACCAGCGGGTGCGCTGCTCGTCGAGGTTCTGCGCCTGGGTCTTGGCCGCGTCGACCGAGCGCTGCAGCTCGGCGATCTCGGCGCGCTGCTCGACGAAGTTCTTGATGCTCGGGGCGAGCACGACCACCGCGAGGATCATGATCCCCATCACCAGCAGCGTGAAGCCCGAGCCGCGGACGCCGGCGATCCACGCGGACGAGGGCGGAGCGGGCGCCCGAGCCCGGCTACTCCGACTCGACGAAGCGCCGCCAGGCCCAGATCGACGTGCACAC
>NZ_PSWE01000044.1:0-19425 GCF_002932195.1 Rathayibacter sp. AY1C4
GGTGGGGAGCGGGAGGGGAGCGGCGGCGGGGGGCCGGCCCTCCCCATCCGACCACACGGCGTGCGCGCGCCCGGACCCTTGCGCCGGCGGGGCACTCGTGCTGTGCTCTGCGCCACCGTTCCGCGCCACGATGCCGGGCGGTCGTGCCGCCCCTCTGTGCCGCGCCTCCGTGGCGGGCCTCAGAGCGGGGAGGCGAACACCACCAGGTTGTCCCGGTAGCGGCCGATCGCCGTGTCGTACTCGCCTCCGCAGGTCACGAGGATCAGCTCCTCCTCGAGGGTCGCGCCGAAGACGCGGGCGGTGGGGAACGCGGCCTTGGCGTGGGACTCGACCGCCGTCACCCGGTAGCGGTGGTCGGAGCCGTCCACTCCGCTCACCGCGATCTCATCGCCCGGGGCGAGCTCGCCGAGGCGGAAGAAGACCGCGGGACCGGACCGCGAGTCGACGTGCGCCGCGATCACGGTGCGGCCGCTGCCACCCGGGCGCCCGCCTCCCGAGAACCAGCCGACGTCGTCGTAGTCCACCGGCACCTCCATCGCCCCGTCCGACTGGATGCCCAGCGCGATCAGCGGCTCGTCCAGGCCCATCGCGGGCACGCTCAGCCGGGCGGGCTCGACGCCGACGGTGCGCGCGGGCGCCGCAGCGGCGGGGTCGGGCACGGGGACCGGGGGAGGAGTGACCGGGGGAGCAGAAGCGAGGGCCGGAGGCGCGGGCGCGCTCGCGGGCGTCTCCGCTCCTCCGCTCCCGTCCGCGGCGGCGCACCCCGCGAGGAGCAGCACGGCGCACAGTGCCGCCGCGCCGCTCCTCGACCGGGTGCCCACGATCAGGAGGCGGTGCGCCGGCGGGCGACGACCACTCCGGCCGCGCCGAGGGCGACGACGGCTCCGAGGCCGGCCATCGCGGCGAGACCGGACGGGCCCGTGGCGTCGCTCCCGGCGGCGGTCGCGCCGCCACCGGTCTGGAGGCCGCCGACCGGCACCTGCGAGAGCTGGCCGCGGACGACGCCAGCCGCATACGAGGCCGTGTGGGAGTCGCCCGCGAAGGCGGCGGGATCGGCCTCGAGGGCCTTCAGCGTGAATCCGGCGCCGGTGTCGGCCCCGTTCGCCTGGATGCCCGTGGTGAAGGGGCCCTGCAGGCAGCCGCTGCTGGTGCGGGGGCCGTCTCCGACCGGGGCCGGGTTCGGGAACGCGATGCGCGGCGGGCCCGCCTTGCCCAGCGCCGCCTGGTGGATGTGCGTCGCGGTCTTCGCGGGGCTCTGGTAGTCGCCGGTCACACCGGTGAGGGTGATGTCGTAGCAGATGACGTCGAGGTCGCTGTTGACCCGGAAGGTCATCTCGCCCGTGGCGCCGGGCTGGCCGGGGGTCGCGGCGGAATCGGCGTTCACGACCTGGTCGGGCGTCGCCATCACCGTGAAGGCGCTGGTGAACGAGGACGGCTCGGCGACCTCGGTCTCGGCCTGGGCCGGCGCGGCGGCGAAGAAGGAGGCGGCGGCGACGGCGGTGATGCCGCCGAGGGAGAGCAGGCGGCGGCCGGCGCGGTTCCGCGCGGGGGACGTCTTCGTCATGGTGGAGCCTTTCGATCGCGAGCGCCGAGCGGGCCCGATGCAGGGAGTACGGCCGGAAGCGGCGCTGCGTTCACTCCATCTGAGAGGATCTTCACGGAGACGGTCCTCGCCTCCGATGAACGCCGCCGCCGCCGCGGCCGTACCCCCTTCCGACGGACCACCGGTCCCGACGAGGAGGCGGTGTGGCGCGCACGGCGACGGCACGACGAGACGAAGGGCCCGCGATGCCGCGCGAGCACCCGGAGGTCCCGGCTCCGGTGGTGCGCCTCGAGCCCCGGACGGCGGGGTTCGACCCGGCCGCCGCCTTCGACGAGCACGGGTCCGCCCTGCTCGGCTTCGCGCTCAACGCCCTGCGTGACCGCGGCCTCGCCGAGGACTGCGTGCAGGAGACGTTCCTGCGCGCCTGGCGCTCGCGGGCGAGCTACTCCGCCGAGCGCGCCAGCACCCGCACCTGGCTCTTCGCCATCGCCCGCAACGTCGTCATCGACGTGCACCGCTCGCGCCGGCGCCTGCCGCGCCTGGTCGAGGCCGAGATTCTGGAGGAGGTGCCCGCGGAGGACCGCGACCCCCTCGAGCCGCTCGCGATCGCCGAGGCGCTCGCGCGGCTCTCCGCCGAGCACCGGCAGGTCGTCGTCGCCGTCCACCTGAACGGCGAGACCTACGCCGAGCTGTCGGCGGCCACGAGCGTGCCGGTCGCCACCCTGCGCAGCCGCGCCTTCTACGCTCTCCGAGCGCTCCGCGGTCACCTCGCGGGCGCCGGATCCACCGACGAGGAGAGATCGTGATCGACCGAGACCAGCCCGACGGAGACCAGCCCGGCGGCCGCCGCGAGGAGCTCCTCGCCGCGGCCCTCGCCGGCGACCTCTCCGCCGAGGAGGCGCGGGAGTTCGAGAGCCTGCGCGCCGCCGACCCCTCGATCGACCGCGAGCTCGCGTCGTTCGGCTCGGTGGTCGACCGGGTCGGCGCGCTGGGCCGCTGGGAGGAGGCGGAGCCGTCGCCGGAGCTGCGGTCGCGCGTCGCGGCGCTCGCCGGGGAGCGGCCCGAGCGCGGGGAGAGTCTGCGTGCCTCGCGCCGCCGGGCCGTCCTGGCCGTCGCCGCGGCGGCCGCGCTCCTCGTCGTGGGCGGCGTCGCCGGAGCGGCCCTGCGGTCCGCCGAGGAGCGCCCCGTCGCGGGACCGCCCGGGACGCTCGGCGCCGTCGAGGCGATCGCCTTCGACGAGCGGACGGAGGGCGTGACGCTCGACGGCTCGCTGGTCGCGCACACCTGGGGCACCGAGACGATCCTCCGCGGGACCGGCTTCGCCCTCGGCGAGAGCTACGACCTCGTGCTGGTCACCGGCTCCGGCGAGCGGCTCCCGTCCGGCTCCTTCCTCGGCAGCTCCGCGGAGCTCGACTGCGAGATGAACGCGGCCGTCCTGCGCGAGTCCGTCGCCGCCGTCGAGATCACCGATGCCGGCGGCGCGCTCGTCGCCTCCGCCGCCCTCCCCGCCGTCACCTGAGAGCCGGCGGCGCGGGCTCGCGGCGCGGCTTCAGCTCGCTGACGAGCGTGCCCGCGACGATGAACCCCGCCCCGAGCAGGGCGAGCGCGGGGAGCCGGTCGCCGGCGAGGCGGCCGATCAGGCCGGCCCAGACGGGCTCGGCGGAGTAGATGATCGTGGCGCGCGACGGCGAGACCGAGCGCTGAGCCCAGTTCATCGTCAGCTGGATCAGGCAGCTGCTCGCCCCGAGCGCGAGCGCGGGGATCAGCCAGGCCCCCGAGAACGCCGGGACCGCCTCGCCCGCGAGGGGCATCGAGGCGAACCCGAGCGCGCCGGCGACCAGCAGCTGCACCACGGTCACCCGGCCGAGGTCGACGCGTCCGGCGACGAGGCCGATCAGGATGATCTCGGCCGCGATCGGCAGCGTGCTCACGATCGTCGCCACCTCGCCCGCTCCGAGCGCGACGCCCGGCTGCGGGCCCGCGATCAGGAGCAGTCCGACGAACGCCAGCGCGACGCCCACCAGCGTCAGCACGCCCGGGCGGCGACGGAACACGACCCACTGGAGCAGCGGCACCAGCGGCACGTACAGCGCGGTGAGGAACGCGGAGGTGCTGCTCGGGATCGTCTGCAGCCCGTAGCTCTGCAGGCCGTAGCCCGCGAAGATCATCACCCCGATCGCGACGCCGGCCGCGAGGTCGATCCGCCGCATCCCCCGGAGCGACCGGTGGAACACGACCGCGCTGATCAGCCCCGCGATGGCGAACCGCATCCCGACGAAGAACAGCGGCCCACTGTGCTCCATCGCGATGTGCACGGCGAGGAAGGTACCGCCCCAGATCGCGGTGATGCCGATGAGCGCCCACTCCGGACGCGTGAAGCGGAGGCCCCGGAGAGGCGAGATGTGCATCATTCTGCACATCCTAGGAGCATCAGGGGCCTGTCGGTGCAGAATAGTGCGCATGTCGGCTCCCGTCCTCGCCCACCTGGGCGGCAACCTCCGTCTCGCGCGGCGCGGAGCCGGACTGAGCCAGTCCGCGCTGGCGGCGCGCTCGGGCATCAGCCGGCGGACGATCGTCGCGGCCGAGGCCGGCGAGGCCAACATCTCGCTGACCGGAGTCGACCGCCTCGCGACCGCCCTCGGCACCACGTTCACGGCACTCGTCTCGGCCCCGGGATCCGCGCCCGCGGCGATCGACCAGGTCGCCTGGCGGGGAGCGGGCGAGGCGAGCGTCGCCGTCCTGCTCTCCTCCGTCCCCGCGCGCCGGGAGGCCCAGCTCTGGACCTGGACGCTCGGCCCCGGGGACCGCTACGACGCGCAGCCCGACCCCGAGGGGTGGCACGAGATCCTGCTCGTCACCGCCGGCGCGCTCCTCCTGGAGCGGGAGGGCGAGGAGCCCGTGCGGCTGGAGCCCGGACGGCACCTCGCCTTCCCGACCTCGCGGCACTACTCCTACGTGAACGCGGTGGATGCCGTCACGACGCTCGTCCGGATCGTGGTCGACTGACGGGTCGGCGCCTCAGGCCCGCGAGCGCAGGGTCTCGAGCAGCGCCGCGGGGGTCTCGGGGTCGTCGAGGCTGACCGCGAACTCGCGCGAGCGGTCCGTCGTCACCACCAGCCCCGGCCCGGCGTGCAGGATGACCGCCGAGCGGCCCGGCATCACCCGGTACCCCCAGCCGCCCCACTCCGACGGCCGCAGCTGGGCCGTGCCGGCCGAGGCGATCGTGTCGAGCGGGATGCGGCGCAGCGGGATGCCGAGGGCGGTCGTGACGACGCGGAGGCCGCGGCGGTCGGCGGTCACCCTCAGGCGGGAGAAGGAGAGGAGCACCAGCGCGACGACGCCGAGGACGACGGCCGTCGCGATCGCCGGACCGGTGGCGCCCGCCGCGGCGAGCGTCGCGAGGGAGAGGGCCGCGCCCGCCGCCGTGGCGACCGCGGCGACGGCGAACACCGGGCCCGTCAGCGTCTGCGACCAGGCGCCGGCCTCCTCCGCCGCGAGCGGCAGGCGGCCGGCGGCGAGGCGGGAGGCGCGCCGGGTGCCCGGAGCGATCAGCGCGGGCACGACGGCGAAGAGCATCCCCCCGAGCAGCGCGAGCAGCCACCCGCCGAGCTCCGCCCCCTCGGCGCGCCCGGCCGCGAGCGTCGTGCCGACCGAGGTCGCCCAGGCGGAGGCGCCCAGCCCGGCCACGAGGCCGAGGGTCGCCAGCAGGAGCCGCGGGGCGCGCCCGACGGCCGCCGCTACGAGGCCCGCGACGGCCGGGAGCCCGGAGAGCACGAGGGCGATCGCGAGCAGGGCGCCCGTCGACGCGGTCGCATCGGCCGCCCCGGTCCCCGACCAGTGCGAGGCGAGCTCCGCGGGCAGCACGTCGTCCAGGACGAGGCGCGAGACGAGCACTCCGGCGGCGGGGAGCAGGAGGGACGCGGCGGCGAGGAGCTCGCGGCGGCGGTCGGCGGTGGCGGTCATGATCCGGTCCTCTCGATCAGGCGGACGAGCTCCGCCGGGGTGATGCCGCTGCGGCGGGCCTCCGCGAGCAGCTCGTCGACCAGGGCGGTGACGCGCACGAGCCCGGGCCCGGCCGATTCCGTGATCCACGCGCCGCGGCCCCGACGCATCTGGAGGATCCCGTCGTCGCGCAGGGCGGCGTACGCGCGCAGCACGGTGTGCATGTTGATGCCGAGCGAGTCGGCGAGCTCGCGGGCGGGCGGCAGGCGGTCGCCCGCCGAGAGCTCGCCCCGGGCGACGGCCGAGCGCACCTGCGACTCCAGCTGGTCGGCGAGCGAGCCCGCCGCGGAGTGGTCGACCCGGAATAACATGTTCACAATGTTAGTAGAACAAGCAGTGCACCACCAGGCCCTCAGTGCAGCGCGAGCGACACCGCCAGCACCACCATCACGACCGCCACGGCCGCGTCGAGGATCCGCCAGGCCCCGCGGCTCCGGAACAGCGGCCGCAGCGCCCGCGCCCCGAAGCCGAGAGCGGTGAACCACAGCACGCTCCCGGCCGCCGCCCCCGCCCCGAACCACCAGCGCTCGTCGCCGTGCGTGTTCGCCACCGACCCGAGCAGCACGACCGTGTCGAGGTAGACGTGCGGGTTGAGCAGCGTGAGCGCCAGGCACGTGCCGATCGCCGTGCGGAGCGACGTCGAGGCGTCGGCCGGATCGCCGTCGAGGGTCCCCGGCCGCAGTGCGCGCCTCGCCGCCATCACCGCGTAGGCGAGGAGGAAGGCGATGCCGCCCCAGCGGATCACCACCAGCAGCCACGGCGCCGACTCCAGGACCGCTCCGATCCCCGCGATCCCGAGCACGATCAGCGCGGCGTCGCAGAGCGCGCAGATCGCGACGACGGCGGGCACGTGCTCGCGGCGGAGGCCCTGGCGGAGCACGAAGGCGTTCTGCGCGCCGATCGCGATGATGAGCGAGAGGCCGAAGCCGAGGCCGGAGAGGGCGGCGAGGAGGGGGGACACGCTCCGACGCTAGGGCGGGGCGCTCCTGTAGACCAGCTCATGCTCCTTCAGTACCGTAAGCAGCACTGATGCTGACAGACGACCTCGACCTCTCCCGCCTGCGCGCGCTCGCCGCCTCCGTCCGGTACGGCTCCTTCGACGCCGCCGCCCGGGCCCTGCACATCACCCCCTCCGCCCTCAGCCAGCGGATCAAGGCGCTCGAGACCGCCGCAGGCCGCGTCCTGCTGGTGCGCTCGCGCCCGGTCGTCGCGACCGAGGCCGGTGCGGGGCTCCTCCGCCTCGCCCGCCAGATCGAGCTCCTCGCCGACGACGCCGTCCGCTCGCTCGGCGGCGAGGACGCGGAGGGGGCGGGCCCCGTCGTCCTCCCGCTCGCCGTCAACGCCGACTCCCTGGCCACCTGGGTGCTGCCCGCGCTCGCCTCCGTCCCCGACGTCGTGGTGGAGCTGCACCGCGAGGACCAGGCGCACACCACCGCGTTCCTCCGCGACGGCACCGTGCTGGCGGCCGTCACCGGAGAGTCGGAGGCGGTGCTCGGCTGCACCGTCGCGCCGCTCGGAGTGATGCGGTACCGCGCCATGGCCTCGCCTGCGTTCGCCGAGCGCTGGTTCCCGGACGGCGGCACGGCCGGTCTCGCGAGCGCTCCGCTGGTCGTCTTCGACGAGAAGGACCGCCTGCAGGACGACTTCCTCCGAGCCGCCGGCGTCGAGGGCCGCCCGCCGCAGCACCGCGTCCCCGGATCGACCGACTTCGAGCGGGCCGTGCGCCTGGGCATGGGGTGGGGGATGCTGCCCGAGCTGCAGGCCCCGGTCGGCGGCGAGGGCCTGGTCGAGCTGGGCGGCGACCCCGTCGACGTCCCCCTCTACTGGCAGCAGTGGGCCCTGCACACGCCCGCCCTCGACGCGGTCGCCGCGGCCGTCTCCGCTGCCGCGCGCGCCGCGCTCCGCTGACCCGCGCGCTGACCTGCGCTGCGCTGACCCGCGCGCTGACCCGCGCTGCGCTGACCCGCGCGCTGACCCGCGCGCTGACCAACGTCGGCGGGGAGGCGCTCAGACCGCGAACACGTCGCGGAGGGTCACCGTCTCGAGCGAGCGCTCGCGGAGGATGTCGACGAGCCGCGCGTAGACCTGCGTCACAGGATCGAAGTTCGCGTGCCCGATCACGATGTGCTGCGGCAGGAACCACTGGTCCGCGAAGCCGACCACCTGCTCCGGCGTGATCCGCCCGGAGTCCGAGAGCGAGCCGTACCAGAGCACCGTCGCCGTGTAGCCGATCGCCGACGCGGCGGCCCGGCTCCGCTCGTCCGTGTAGCCGAACGGCGGCCGGTAGAAGGGCGCCGCCTCCACCCCGTAGGTCGAGCGGATGAAGTCGCCGTTGCGGCCCAGCTCCTCCTGCACGCCGTCGCTCGAGAGGCTCGTCAGGTCGGCGTGCGACCAGGTGTGGTTCGCGAGCTGCACCTGCCCCGAGGCGACGAGCGGAGCCAGCAGCGGCGCGTTCACGGTCCACGAGTCGTACTTCCCGTTGAGGAAGAAGGTCAGCCGGGTGCCGGTGTCGCGGGCGAACTGCGCGTAGGCGGCGACCACGTCGGAGTCCGCGCCGTCGTCGACGGTCCAGGCGAGCGTGCTCCCCTCGCCGGGCAGCTCCGAGATCGTGCCGGAGGGCAGCGGCGCCTTCCGCCGCACCGGAGTCGCCGCGGCGGTCATGGTCGGCACGGGGCGGGGAGGGGTCGGGACGGCCGTCGGCGCGGCGGACGGCAGCACCGCCGCCGGCGCCGTGCTCGGCGGGAGCGCCGCGGGAGCGGGCCGGGCGGGCGTGCACCCCGTCAGCGCGACCGCCGAGGAGGCGATCCCCAGCAGCAGCGCGCGTCGCCTCAACCGGTCCACGGGCCCCCCTCGCGAGCCCCGTCCCCCGGAGCGTCCCCGCGACCGTAGCGGTCGGGGAGGGAGCGGGCAACGCGGCGCGACACCCCTCCCTCCCCGCAGCCTCTACCGGAAGGTGCGCCTGACCGCGTTGTTCGCCGGCGTGGGATCGGCGGCGGCGGTCGACACCCTGGCGTCGATCGTCGTGGCGGCCGGCCGGTCGACGAGCGTCACCGAGTAGGTGGTGCTCCGCCCGGCCGAGACGCTCGGCGCGGTCCAGGTGAGGACCGTCGTGCCCGCGGCCGAGCCCTTCGTCTGCACGGCGCCGGGCGCACTCGCCACCGTTCCGCTGACGACGACCCGGGTGGTCGTCGTCGCCGCGTCCCGGGTGCCGGTGTTCCGGACGGTGATCGTGCCCGAGAGCGGGGCCGTCGCCGCCAGTCCCGGCGCCGGCGCCAGCGTCAGCGTCAGGTCGGCGCGGGTGGAGGACTTCACCTGCAGCGACTGCGTCACCGAGGTCGCGGCGAGCCACGCGGAGTCGCCCGCCTGCGTGGCCCGGACGGTGCAGCTCGCCGCACCCGTCAGCCGCACCGTCGCCGTGCCCGCGCCGGTCGCGGTCAGCGTGCAGCTGCCGCTCGCGTACAGCTTCACGGGCAGACCGGAGGAGGCGGTGGCCGCGACCGGGTAGGCGATCCCCTTCTCGGGCGAGGACGGCATCGCGGTCGAGAAGGCGACCTTCTGCGCCTTCTTCTTCTGCGGGACGACCGCGGCGACCGCGATCGACTGGGTCGCCCGGGGAGCCGCGTCGTGCGAGGCGTCGCCGGCCTGATCCGCGGTGACCGTGCAGGTGCCGGATCCGCTGAAGGTCACGACGCCGCTCGCGAGCGAGCACGCGCCCGTGGCGCCGATCGTGACCGGCAGACCGGAGGAGCCGCCCGCCGCGGTCGGCGTGTAGCGGCCGCCCGCGGTCGCCGTGCTCGGAGCCGCGGAGGTGAAGGCGACCGTCTGCAGCGCCCTGCCGATCGGGAACGTCCGGACGACCTGCTCCGCGGGCGCGTGAGCGTCGTCGCCGGCCTGGTCCAGCGTCAGCGTGCAGGTGCCGACGGAGTCGTAGGACACCGTGCCGTCCTCTCCCAGCGAGCAGGAGTCGGAGGCGTCGAGCACCGGGTCGGCGCTCGACGGGCCGCGGACGATCGACGGGGTCCAGGAGCCGCCGATCCGGGCGTCCGTCGGAGCGGCGTCGCGGAACGTCACCGCTCCCGCTGCCGCGCCGACCTCCATCGACTGCGTGATCCGCGGAGCCGCCGAGTGGCGCTCGTCCCCGGCCTGGTCCGCGGTCACCGTGCAGGTGCCGGAGCGGGTGAAGGACACGACCCCGCCCGCGATCGTGCAGGACCCGGCCGCTCCGAGCACCACGGGGGCGCTCGACGCGCCGGCCGTCACGACGGGCGTGTAGGAGCCCCCCGCGACCGCCGCGTCGGGGACCGGCGAGGCGAACGCCAGCGTCTGGCCGAGGGCGCCGATCCCGAAGGTGCGGACGGCCTGCGGAGCGGCGCCGTACCGCGAGTCGCCCGCCTGGTCGAGCGTCAGCGTGCAGGTGCCGACGGAGTCGTAGGACACGACTCCCGCGGCCGCCGAGCATGCTCCGGAGGCGGTCAGCACCGGACGCGCCGTGGAGGGCCCGGCGATGATCCGCGGGGTGGTCGTCCCGCCGACCGTCGCGCCGGTCGGCGCGGTGCCGCCGAAGGAGACGGTGCCCGCGAGCAGTCCGACCGCGATCACCTGCGAGGCCCGCTCCGCCGCGTCGTACCGGGCGTCGCCCGTCTGGTCGGCGGTCACCGTGCAGGTGCCCGATCCGGTGAAGGAGACGACCCCGTTCGTGAGCGTGCAGGATCCGGAGGCGCCGAGCACCACGGGCCGCCCGGAGGCTCCGCCGGTCGCGGTCGGGCGGTAGGTGCCGCCCGCGAGCGCCGAGTCCGGCGCCTGCGAGGTGAAGGCCACGGTCTGCGCGACCCGGGTGATCTCGAAGCTGCGCACGGCCGTCGGCGCTGCGCTGTGGCGGATGTCGCCCGCCTGGTCCAGCGTCAGCGTGCAGGTGCCGGCGGAGTCGTAGGAGACCAGTCGGAAGGGCCCGACGGAGCAGGCGCCGGAGGCCGTCAGCACCGGGGGAGCACTGGAGGGGCCGGCGACGACCGCGGCCGTCGAGGAGCCCCCGACCCGGGCCTCGGCCGGAGCATCGCCGCCGAACGCGACGGTGCCCGCGAGCTGCGTGACCGCGACGGTCTGCGAGGCCTGCGCCGCCGCCGCGTAGCGCCCGTCGCCCGCCTGGTCCGCCGTGACGGTGCAGGTGCCGCTGCCGGCGAAGGTGACGACGCCGTCCGCGAGCGTGCAGGCGCCGGTCGCTCCGATCGTCACGGGGAGCCCGGACGCGCCGCCCGTCGCGGTCGGAGTGAGCGTGTCGCCGGCCGCGGCCGTCGACGGCGCGGTCGAGGTGAAGGCGACGGTCTGCGCGATCGCGGTGACCTCGAAGGTCTGGACCGCCCGCGCGGTGCCGTAGGCGGCGTCGCGGTAGTGGATCGCCGTCAGCGTGCAGGTGCCCGCGGAGTCGAACCGGACGGCGCCGTTCTCGCCGTCGGAGCAGGCGCCCGAGACGCTGAGCACCGAGGGGCCGGAGGACGGTCCGCGCGTGAAGGCGGGAGTGAAGGATCCGCCGACCTCCGCGTCGGTCGGGACGGCGGTCGTGAACGCCACGGAGCCGGGCGCGTAGCCGACCTCCACCTCCTGCACGGCGGGCCGGGCGCTGTCGTACTGCCGGTTGCCGTTCTGGTAGGCGAAGACGCCGCAGACGCCCTTCGTGGTGAAGGTGACCACGCCGTCCTTCGCCGAGCACGACGCGGTGGTGAGGAGGAACGGAGCGATGCCCGAGGCGCCGCCCTCGATCACGGGGCGGTACGTGTCCCCGAGGACGGCGCCGACCGGAGGCGCGCTCGTGATCCGGACCGTCTGCGGGAGGAAGTAGATCGAGTACTCCTGCTCGGCGTGCCGCGCGGGCCAGTAGCCGTCTCCGGGCTGGTCGAGGGACAGCACGCAGAGCCCGGCCCCGTCGTTCCGCACGGTCACTCCGTCCGGGAGGATCGAGCAGTCTCGGCTCGCGGAGAGCACGGGCACGCCCTTCGACGGGCCGGGCACGATCGTCGGCCGGTACGTCTCGAGCGACATCGCGTGCGGGGGCGCGGTGCTCCCGAAGGAGAGGTTCCCCTCGGGAGTCCCGACCGTGATGACCTGCCGGACCTGCGGAGCGGCGTCGTGTCGATCGTCCGCGGCCTGGTCGATCGTCACCGTGCAGGTGCCGTCGCCGAAGAACGTCACCACGTCGTCCGCGATGGTGCAGTTGCCGTTCTCGATCACCGCGATCACGAGCGGGTTGCCCGAGCCGCCGCCGGTCGCCTCGACCGTGTACCGGTCGTCGGTGAACACCCGGTCGGGCGGAGTCGAGGTGACGACGACCGTCTGGGGGATCCGCGAGATCGGGACGAAGCGCACCAGGCCGTCGGCGGCCGCGTACACGTCGTCGCCCGGCTGGTCGAACTGCACGCCGCAGGTCGAGGGCTCGGTGTAGGTCAGGATCTGCGCACCCGTCGCGTCGGGGGTGACGGTGCAGCCGAAGAAGGTCCTGACGAGCACCGGCAGTCCCGAGCTCGAGGTCGCCGTGGCGACGCCGGTCGACTCCAGGACGCCGGTCTTCGGCACAGCGACCGTCAGGGTCTGCGACGCCTTCGCGACTTCGAGATCGAAGGAGGCGCGCCCCGCGGTGTAGTGGTCGTCGCCGGCCTGATCCGCGGTCACGGTGCAGGTGCCGCTCCGGGTGAAGGTCACGACGCCGTCGGCGATCGCGCAGGATCCGGTCGCTCCGATCGAGACGGGGCTCCCGGAGCCGCCGCCGGTGGCCGTCGGAGTGAAGGTGCCCAGCGCCGTCGGCGCGGTCGGCCGCGAGGAGGTGAAGGCGACCGTCTGCGAGAACTTCCGGACCGTGATCCGGAACGAGGACGTGCCGGTGTTGCCGGCCTCGTCGTCCGCGGTGCAGTCGACCGTCGTGTCCCCGATCGGGAAGACGCTTCCCGAGGCGGGCGTGCAGGTCGAGCCCACGGCTCCGTCGACCGCGTCCTGCGCGGAGGACGCGAAGGTGACGACGGCGCCGGAGACGTCGGCCGGCTCGGCCGTGACGGCGGCGGGCACGGTCACGACGGGGGCCGAGCGGTCGGCCAGCGCGAAGGTGCCGGGGATCGACCGGAGGGTGTAGTTCGGCCCCGCGTCGCCTCCGTCGCACCGCGTGACGTAGTCGCCGACGGGCGTGCGCGCTCCGATCGTCACCTTCCCGGTGCCGTCCGCCGTGTAGTAGGCGCCGGTCGGCTCGGTGACGAACCGGTCGGTTCCTGCGAAGCCGTCAGCCGTGCAGGTGACCGTCGGGGCGGTCGCGGTGCCGTGCGCCTGCGTCCCGGGGCTCGACGCGGTCACCGAGAGGGGCGCCGGCGAGATCGTGAGCGCGCCGTCGATGGTGATCAGCTGTCCCGAGGGGTTCGTCAGGCCGGAGCAGCGCGTGGGGTAGCGGCCGACGGGGGTCGTCGCGGAGAGCGCCAGCGGCGTCGTGAATCCGGTGTCGGACGCCGCGAAGGCGCCGCAGGAGACCGTCCCCGAGGGGGAGCCGGTCACGGAGGCGGTGATCGCGGGGGGAGTGGATCCGTAGGTCGACGAGGGCGAGGAGGCGGTCACCATCGGGACGGCCGCGACGATGCGCAGCGCGCCGTCCTTGTACCCCGCGATCGTGTAGTCGCTGCTGACCTTCGCGCCGCTGCACCGCGTGGTGAAGGTGGTGAAGGTGGAGGTGGGCCAGTTCGGGATCAAGCGGTAGATGACGTCGTCCGCCGTGACGATCGGCCGGTAGACGCCGGCCGTGAGCGGGGCGCCGAAGGTGTCGGTGCCGACGAAGGCGGCCGTGCAGCGCAGGTCGGGGGACGGCGCGCCTCGCGGGTAGTCGACCGTCGGGGCGGTCACCGTGAGCGCCTTCGGCTTCGCCGTGAAGCTCTGCAGGGGCTCGCCCGCCCAGCCCAGAGGAGCGAGCGCGTCGAGCCTCGCCGCGAGCGTGCAGACGCCGGCGTGGAGCACGGTCACCCTCATGCCGCTGACGGAGCAGGTCTCGGCGGTCCTGCTGCTCAGGACGATCGAGCGGCCGGGCACATCGACGGCCTGCGCGTAGGGGCTCGCGTCGAAGGAGTCGCCGTACGCCTTCTGCGGGAGCGTCGACAGGTCGAAGCGCACGCCGCCCACCGCCACGGTGGCCGGCTCGCTGCGGACGCTGCCCCCGCAGGTGGTCAGGGTCGCCCGGTAGCGGTAGGAGCCGGTGGGATCGGGGCCGGCCTCGAGGAACGCGGTCCCGTCCTCCCGGGCGCCCGCCCGGCCGAGGGCGGGCTTCCACGTGGCGCCGCCGTCGGTGGACCTCTCCCACGACACGGCGGGGATGCCGCCGTAGACGGCCGAGACGCTCACGCCCATCGTCAGCGTGTAGACCTGGTTGGTGACGCCCGCGATGTCCGAGGGCTGCCGGGTGATGACGGGTGCCGCGGCGCACGCGCGCACCTCGTGGCGCAGAGCGGGGAGCGCCGACCAGCTCCCTCGTCCCGCCTCGGCGGGGGTGATGGTGTCGGGGTAGTGCGCGCGGATCTCGTTCCAGCCCTGCGGGATGTCCCTCGTGGTCAGAACGCCGACGCCGTCCGCGTCGAGGGTCACCCTGCTGGTACCTGCACCGGTGAGGATCTCGACGGTGCCGCCGGCGGCCACCGGCCGGCCCAGGCTCGGGATGGTCACCTTCGCGGTGACGGTGACCTCCTGCCCGAGCATCGAGAAGTCGGGGGTCCGCGTCACGGTCACGGCGGTGTCGTACACCGGAGCGACCACGGGGTCGGCCGCCGTCGGGCCGGCCGTCTGCGAGATCCTCGTCACGCTCGGGTGCACGTAGCTCGAGCCGCCGCCGCCGGCGCCGGGGTCGTTCATGACGCCGAGGGTGTCGTTCATGCTGCCGAACACGTAGGGCGATCCGCCGCCGCCGCCGTACCACCAGCCGGCCCCGCCGCCGCCGCCGCTGTGGCCGGGGAACGAGCAGTTGCCGCCGCCGCCGCGGGAGGCGCCGGCGTCGGCGCCCTTGCCGTCGTTGAGGAACACGCCCCACTGGCCGTTGTTGCCGTCGGCGCACTCGCCGAACGTGCTGTAGCCGCGGGCGCCGGGCGAGCCGCCCGAGCTCTGCCCGGCCGCGCCGCCGCCGCCGCCGTCGGCCGCGTTGTTCCTGCCGCCGTTCCCGCCGCCCCTCGCGCCGCTGCCGGCGTCGGCGTCCCCGCCGACCGAGGACCGCCCGCCGCCGCCTCCGCCGCCCGCCGCCACGGCGAGGGCGTGCTGACAGCCGTCCGAGCCGGCCGTGCTGAGGTACTGGGCGTCGCCGCCCGCGCCGCCGGAGTCGCCCGCGTAGACGCCGCCGTTCACGTAGCGCGTGGCGCCTGCCGCTCCGGCCGGGGCGCCGGTGAGGCGCCCGATCTCCAGCACCTGCCCGGGTGTGACGGGAACCTCCACGACGAGGCTGGAGCCGCGTCCGCCGGCGTTGCCCGTCCCGAGGCCGCTCGCACCCTTCCCGCCGTTCTGGCCGCTGAGTACGGCGCGGACCGTCGAGACCCCGGTCGCGGGAACGGTGTACTGCGACACCGTCGAGACCTTCGGGGAGGTGAAGCACGCGGTGCTGAAGACCGGCGCCGCCGACGCGGTCGGCGCGGCCACGACGCTGAGTCCTGCGCCCGCTACGAGCACGGCCGCGGCGACGAGGGAACGGAGGAAGGACTGGCGCATGTGCTGCTACTCCCGGCTGCTGCCGGGAGCGGGCGCCCGCGGTCGGCTCAGAGTAGGGCGGTCGTCGACCCGCGAGGAAGGCGCAAGGTACACGAACGCCCTGCTCGGGGGGTACAGGAGGCCGCTTCTGCCGGAACCTCCCAGGAAGTCCCCGTGCACGTCGGCGCAGCGTGCCCACCCTGTCGGGGCAGCATCCCCACCCTGTCGGAGGAGCGTCCCCACCCTGTTGCGGCCGCCGCCCGGGTCGCGTAGCCTAGCGAGGTTGCGTGCATCTGCACGCGCTTGCGTGCTGCCCACCGGGCAGGAGCTCCGGCTCCGGCCGGACAGGCGGGCGGTGCGCCGACAAGTGACCTTGGGTGGGTCGGGCGGGGCTTCGTGCCGCGCGTGATCCACGGTAACCACACATGGAGGAAACCATGGCAGCAGTCTGCCAGGTGACCGGAGCCGTCCCCGGCTTCGGGCACGCCATCTCGCACTCGCACCGGCGCACCAAGCGCCGCTTCGACCCGAACGTGCAGAAGAAGACGTACTACGTGCCGTCGCTTCGCCGTAACGTCACCCTGACCCTCTCGGCCAAGGGCATCAAGGTCATCGACGCCCGTGGCATCGAGTCCGTCGTCAAGGATGTTCTCGCTCGCGGGGTGAAGATCTAATGGCCAAGCAGCAGGACGTCCGTCCGATCATCAAGCTCCGTTCGACGGCCGGCACCGGTTACACCTACGTGACCAAGAAGAACCGCCGCAACGACCCCGACCGTCTCGTGCTCAAGAAGTACGACCCCGTAGTGCGCAAGCACGTCGACTTCCGCGAGGAGCGCTAAGTATGGCCAAGAAGAGCAAGATCGCCCGCAACGAGCAGCGCAAGGTGATCGTCGACCGCTACGCCGCCAAGCGCCTCGAGCTGAAGAAGGCTCTGGTCGACCCGGCCGGGACCGACGAGACCCGTGAGGCCGCCCGCGTCGGCCTCCAGAAGCTCCCCCGCAACGCCTCGCCCGTCCGCGTCCGCTCGCGCGACGCCGTCGACGGCCGCCCCCGCGGCAACCTCACGAAGTTCGGCATCTCGCGTGTCCGCTTCCGTGACATGGCGCACCGCGGCGAGCTGCCCGGCATCACCAAGTCCAGCTGGTGACCGAGCGCCGCTAGCGGCGTGAACGATCGAAGGCCCGTGATCCATCGGATCGCGGGCCTTCGTCGTCCCGCCGGCGGACGTAAAATGTGCGGATGACCGACTCCAGCCTGCCCACCGTCGCCGAGATCGCGGCGCTCATCGACCACGCGATCCTGAAGCCCGAGCTCACCCGCGCCGAGGTCGACGCCCAGCTCGACGAGGCGCGAGCGTCCGGCGTGTTCAGCGTCTGCGTCCGCCCCTCCGACATCGCCCACTCGGTCGCCCGGCTCGAGGGCTCCGGCGTCCTGGTCGGCACGGTCATCGGCTTCCCTCACGGCACCACCTCCACCGCGGCGAAGGTCGCGGAGTCGCGTCAGGCGCTCGCCGACGGCGCGTCCGAGCTCGACATGGTCGTCAACATCGGCCGCCTCCGGAGCGGCCTGCTCCAGGACGTCGAGGACGACGTCCGCGCCGTGGTCGAGGCCGCCGAGGGCCACGTCGTCAAGGTCATCCTCGAGACGAGCCTCCTCGACGACGAGCAGGTCGTCGAGGGCAGCCGGGCCGCCGAGCGCGCCGGCGCGGACTTCGTGAAGACCGCCACCGGCTTCGCGGGCGGAGGCGCAAACGAGCACGACCTCCGCCTCATGCGCGGCGCCGTCTCGGAGGCCGTCCAGGTGAAGGCGTCCGGCGGCGTCCGCGACCTCGACACGCTCCTCGCCTACCGCGGCCTCGGCGTCACCCGCTTCGGCACCAGCGGCTCCGCGACCATCCTCGGCGACCTCGCCGCGCGGCACTCGGGCGACTCCTCCGCGGCACGTGTCGACTCCGCCTCCTACTGACGGAGCGGCCGACGAGGGCCGCACCGCACCCGCCGACCGGATGACGCCCGTGCGCCTGCGCCCGGGCCGCGCCGGCCGGTGGGCGGAGCGGACCCGCCGCCCCCTCGACGAGATCGCCCGCGCCCTCAAGGAGCGCGTCTACGCGACTTTCACGGGCCTGGCCGTGGTGACGATCTACCTGGTCGGCGACCACCCCGACGCGGTCCACGCGCTCCAGAGCCTCGTGATCTCGATCATCGGGATCTCGGCCGCGGGCTTCGTCGCCGAGGTGATCGCGCACCAGGTCGTGCACGCTTCGGCGCCCTCGCGCTCCGAGACGCACACCATGCTGCGGATCGCGGGCGGGGCGCTCGCCTCGGCGTCGCTGCCGGTCCTCGCGCTCGGCGCCGCGGCGCTGGGCTGGATCGACGCGACGGTCGCGCTGCGGATCGGCGCGGGCGTCTACGTCGCCACGCTCGCGGGGATCGCCCTCATCGCCGTCGTGCGCGCGGGCCTCTCCAGGAAGGAGAGCCTCTTCTCGCTGCTCGGGATCGTGGGTCTCGGCGTGCTGGTCGTCGGCGTGCTCGCGCTCGCGCACTGATCCGGAGGCGCCGCCGAGCGTAGGCTCGGACGGATGACGTCACGCACCAGGGTCGAGCTCGGCCGCCGCGAGGACCTCGGCGCCGACTGTGCGAACTGCTTCGGCCTGTGCTGCGTCGCTCTCGCCTTCGCCCGCTCCGCCGACTTCCCGTTCGACAAGCGCGCCGGAGACCCGTGCGTCAACCTCGACGGCGAGGACGCATGCACGATCCACCGCCGGCTCCGGCCGCAGGGCTTCGTCGGCTGCACCGTCTTCGACTGCTTCGGCGCCGGCCAGAAGGTCTCGCAGCACACGTTCGGCGGCGTCTCCTGGCGGTCGGACCCGGCCGTGCGCGAGCGGATGTTCGCGGTGTTCCCGCTGATGCGCCGCCTGCACGAGCTGCTCTGGTACCTCGACTCCGCACTGGCGCTGCCCGGCGTCGCCGCGCCGCTCCTCGACGAGCTGCGCGAGCGGTTCGACGCGGTGCACGCGCACACCCTCGGTGAGCCGGAGCAGGTGGTCGCGGTCGACGTCGACGCGGAGTACGGAGCATCCCGGCCGCTCCTGATCGCGGCGAGCGCGGCCGCTCGCGCAGGAGCGGCGCCGGCTGCCCGCCGGTCGAAGGGCCGTCGGCTCGCTCCGGGTGCCGATCTGGCGGGCGCACCGCTCCGGAACGCGGACCTGCGGGGAGCGGATCTGCGGGGCGCGCTCCTCCTGGCTGCGGACCTGCGGGGTGCGGATCTGCAGCGGTGCGACCTGCTCGGGGTGGACCTTCGTGATGCGGACGTGTCCGGTGCGCGGCTCGCCGAGGCGGTCTACCTCACCCAGGCGCAGGTGAACAGCGCCCGAGGGGATGCGGCGACCACGCTGCCGTCGCATTTCGAGCGCCCGTCGCACTGGGGCGGCTAGCCCGCCGGGTCAGAGGCTGCGGGGGCCGCCCAGCGACTCGTCGCCGCCCTCGTCGTCGAAGCCGAGGGCCTCGATGACCTCGCGGCCGAGGAGGTGCGCGCCGCTCCAGCCCTCGATGACGCACCGGGGGAACGCCTCGCGGTCCGGCGAGCCGAGCCATGCGGCCGCGGCCTCGCGGGCCCATGCCTCCGAGGCGTACACGCCGATGATCTCGGTGCGGTCGTCCCACGGCGTCGCGGTCGAGAGGACGAAGTGGTCACCGTTCACGATCGGATCTCCTCCGGCTCTCGGGGTTCAGCGACCCCGTGGGAGTGCGGGACCGGACCGGACGCTACCCGTGCGCGGGGGAGCGCGTCTCCGGGGTCGACACGAGCGCGGATGAAGGCTACGGGAACGTCGAGCGCGGCGCGATCACCCGATGGTCCCACGCAGGCGGGCGTTCAGCCCACCAAGAGCCGTCGCGATCTCGTTCTCGTCGCTTCCGGGGAGGAGGGCGCCGCCCTGCTCGAGGCCGTGGCGCAGGGCCTCGACCTCCTCAGCGGGGAGGCCGCCGCTGTCGAGGAGGGCCTGGAGGGCGGCGAGAATGCCGACGAGGGCGACGGCGTCGTCCAGGTCGAGGGGGCGGACGCAGGACTTCTCCATGTCATCGCTCCTGTTCAGGTCAGGGGTTCGGGGGCGGGCGCATGCGCGCGGCCGTCCGATCGGGGAGGGGCGCCTGCGGGGCGGTCGCGTCGGTCACGGCTCCATGCCACCACAGCACC
>NZ_PSWE01000045.1:0-18913 GCF_002932195.1 Rathayibacter sp. AY1C4
CTGCTGACGCCCGGCTCGATCAGCCCGCTCGGGCAGCACGCGGAGCTGCGCGGATTCGTGCCCGGCGCGAACCGGCTCGTGGTCGCCGATCCGGAGTCGGGCTCGCTGATCGACCTGGCCGACGGCTCGGTCGAGACGCTCGCCCTCCCCCCGGCGGACGTGAGCGCGACCGCGTCGCCCGTGCAGATCCTGCTCCTCGACTCCGGGAGCTACGTCGAGCTCGAGGCCGAGTACGCGCCGGAGACGGGGGCGACCCAGTACTCCGTCGTCCGCGTCGACGCGTCCGGCACCGCGGAGGTGTTCCGCACCTCGCCGACGGGGCGCATCCGCGGCGTCTGCCTCTCGCCGAACGGGCAGTACCTCGCCGTCGAGACCGTCTCGGTGGAGGGCCGGCCGGACGACTACCCGGGCGAGCCGGGCTTCAGCGCGACCTCGACCGTGCTCGTCGACCTCGGCACCGGCGACACCGCGCGCAGCGTCAACGGGCGCTCGCGCGACTGGTGCGCGTAGGGGGCCGGGCCGACGACCGGCTCGTCCACCTGACTGATTGCTGGCGGCCCGGAAGTACCGGATCGTTCAGCAGATCATCGAGAACGACCAGCGCGCCGAGCTGAGCGTCGCGGACCGCACCGCCGCGTGGGCGCAGCTCGCGTTCGAGGGCGTCACCGCCGCAGCGATCGCCAAGCGCACCGGCACCAAGACCGACGCGGTGTAGAAGGGCCTTGCGGTCGCGGAGTCCGGCTCGCACCGGTCCCCGCCCCTCCTCTTCTCCCACTGCTGCACAGGAAGGCCTGACCATGACCACCACGACCACCGCACCCCGCCCCGCCCACCGCTTCGACCCGTACCAGGAGTGATCGACCTCGAAATCGGATCGCTTTCCACGGCTGGGGGACCGACGACGAGAACGACGACCACCCTCGACGCTATCGACTGCGCCGACGGCCCACACGAGATCGATCCCGCGTCGCTCGGTGAGAAGCCGATTTCGAGTGTCGACGCCACCCCATCGGACGCGGACAACGACACCGTCTGGGTCCTCACAGTGCGCGGAGACCGGGATCCCTCCTGACATCGGCGGGACTTCTCGACGCGCTCGGCCGGTGTCGTCCTCAAGCGCGTCTCGGCTCTGCTGTCCAGTACGGAAATCGTCCTACGGCCGGCCGAGTTCAGCTAGTCGACGGTCATAGCGGGCCAGTTCGGCACGCATCTGCTCGATCGACCTCGGCGTGAAACGCCTCACCTGCATGTCGAGGATCGCATCGGCCACGACGTCGCTGGTCCCGAATGCTGCGGCAACGGCCGCCCTCTCGTCGTCGCGACCTCCCGAGACGCTCGCGCACACCCGGAACAGCTTCTCGGGGTTCTCGATGGCTCTGATGCAGGCGTTGATGATCTCGGTACTCATCACGAGATTCTGACGTTCGCTGTCGTCGTCCATGCGGTCACCGTACCGGCCGAAGCGACCTGCCTCCGGGCGGCGACGGCCTCGCGGCGGGGCGGACGTTCTCGGCGCTCCAGTCGGTCGGGTCGTCGCGGGGATCGCGAGGCCGGGCTTCATGGCGACGACGATGTCCGCGTTCTCGAGGTCCTCCACTGTGACGGCGCGGGGGGTGCGGTCGCTGATGTCGAGACCGAGCTCCGCGACGGTCGCGGCAATCGCGGGGTTCACTGTGTCTGCGGGGGACAGCCCGGCGGTGGTGGCGGTGTAGCGGTCGCCGGCGAGTACTTCGAACACGCCGGCCGCTCCCAACTCGGCGCCCGCGGTCAGCCGAAGCACCAGCATCGCCTGCACGATCCACCTCACCCGGAAAGGGGACTTAGTTAGACCGTCTAGAAAATCTAGGCTGTGACCGCTCGATCGGCGATCCCTGGCTGCTGGTCGTTCGAGGTTGGCGCGCGTTCGGCCAACCGGCAGCGAGGGGTGCACCGACCCGAACGGTTGCACCCCTCGCTGTAATTGTGAAGCCACCAGAGCCCGTTGACGAGAGGGCCCGGAGGCGCCGAGACATTTTCGAGGGTCGATGCCGGTGAGGGTCAGGCGAAAGCGCTGCCCGCCAGCGGATGCGCGAGCAGGATCCCCGCGATGAGGACGAGTGCGGCGCTCGGCAGCACGAACTCGACGGGGCGTTTTCCGTGGCGGCTCAGCGCGGAGGGCGCCAGATGGATGAGCACGCCGACCGTGAGCAGGGCGGCGCACGTGAGAAGACCCCATCCGCCGATGAAGAGCAGACTGACTCCCGGGCCACCCGACTCGGGGATCCCGTACCAGACGGCGTCCGCGATCCAGAGTGTCGCGGCGGCGACGCCGGTTGACGCGAGAGCGACCCAGGACACAACGGAGCTAGAGCCGGTCGAGGTCGATCTCCTGGTGTCCACCTGCCGAACGCTAGGGCAGCCGACGGCGCTGGACAACGAAGCCGGAATGAACAAGAGGTGGACGTGAATCCGTCCGGCGACGGACGGCCGTGCCCCTTCAAGGAGTTGCCGGTGGACTCCCGAGCGCAGCGTCGTCGTGTCTCGTTGCCCTGCGGTCGGGGATCGAGGAGCGGGGAGGGGGAGGCGCCGGCTGGTGGACCGACAGGTCGACTTCGCTTGCAGTTCCCGCAGCGGAGGATCGCCATGCTCACCGGCGGTGCCGACTCGCTGCCCGTGAGGGGAGCTCTCGCTGAGCTGGCGGATGAGCCGATCGGCGATCGGGTTCAGCCGGTGAGCCGGCGGACCTGTTCAGCGGAGAGCTGGCGGTCGGCGAAGAGCACGACTCGTGCGGTCGGGTCTGGACTGTGCCCGTCCGGACCCTCCCATCTGAGCGCGAGGCCGAGTCGTTCGATGGTGCGGCGGGAGCGTGCGTTGCGTTCTGCGACGACCGCGGTGATGGGCAGCTCCGGTCGGAGGCGGTGGGCGAGTTCGATGCCGGCGAGGGCGACCTCCTGCGCGTAGCCCTTGCTCCAGTGGTCGGGGTGGAGGGTGAACGCCACATTCCAGGCTGCATCGGAGAGCAGAGTGCATCCACCCATTCCGATCAGATCACGGCTGTCGATGGGGGAGTCGCGCCGGCGGATCACCCAGCTGCTGAGTCCGTCCCGTGTCCACTGGGTCCTTCGATACGCGATCACGGCCCGGGTCTGATCGGCGGAGAGATGGAGGAGGAGCGGATCCTCTTCCGCGATCCGCGGATCGGTGTAGAGGCGGAACAGCTCGTCCAGGTCGGTCTCGGCGGGCCGGCACAGTCGGAGCCGGTCGGTGAACACGTCGAGGTCCCCTGGGGCGCAGGCCTGTCCGTCGCTCACGATCATGGGACGAGGATTCCACGTTCCGACCGCTCGACCAGCGTTGAGTGCACGTGCGATCCGTCGCGGGAGGCCGCCCGTACGGGGATCGGTGGCCGGAGGTCCTCAGTTGCTGACGTGAGTCAGAGTCCGCGCGTACTCGATCATCGGATGACCACCGAGCGGATGCGGCGCGGGATCCCCGTGAGGCTCGAAGTCGGACGCCTTGTAAAGCCCTTCCGCCCGATCGTTTCCGGCGCGGACGTGCAGCTTCAGGACGAGGTAGCCGAGCTGAGAGGCGGACTGGACCGCGTCGTCGAGCAGTGTCCGGCCGAGCCCGCGCCCTGTCTCGCTCGGTGCGACGGCGAGCAGTTCGAGCAGCGCACTGTGTCGGCCCGGACCATCGCCCGTGTCGACGGTGAGAGCGAACCCGAGGGGATCCGAGCCGATGACGGCGAACCGAACGAGAGGCCGGTGGAACTTCGCTCGAGCCCTCTCGGCGACCGCGTCGTCCTGACTGCATCCGTCTCGTGCTCTGAGTGCCTCCAGCCAGAGGTCGATGCAGGGCCCGCGATCGTCAGGCGAACCGGCTCGGATCATCATGCGCTGAGGCTATCGAGGCAGCCATCGGACATGTTCCGAATCCGAGTCGCGTCCTCGTTGTGGACGCCGGCTCGCCGGCTGACGCTGGACAGCAGCTCGCCGAGGCGTGGTCGTGTCACCGAACGAGACGTCGGGCGAAGGACCGGCACATGCTCCGAGGGGCGGGCGTGCGCGAGGAGCGATTCGTACAGTGGAGGTATGAGTGTGATGAAGGAGACGGGTACCGCGCGGCGGAGCGGACGAGGGTGGACGCGGGCTGCGTTCGTGCTGGGCGTTCTCGCCGTCGTGTCCTACGCCGTCGGATACCTGGCGGTGGCCCACCTGTGGGTGGGCGATCCCCTGGTCATCGGAGTCGCGACCACGCTGCAGTACCTTCTCCCGCTGGCCGGCGTCCTCGTCGGTCATCAGGCGCGACGACACGTCGGTCCTCGCTGGGAGTCGACGGTGGGACTCGTGCTCTCCTACCTCTTCCTGGCCTTTGCCGTGGTGCCGGTCGTCATCGGCTTGGCCGGACTGCTGCTGGCACGCTGATCGATCGACGACCCGGATCATTCAGCGGTTCACGCGATTCGCCGCCGTCTGAACGATCGGCAGCTTCTTCGCACGAAGGGTGGCGGCGAGGAGCCAGCCGAGGAGGGAAGCGATTCCTGCCGTGACTGCGTATTCCGTGATGAGGCCCGCGGAGGAGGGCCAGGTCGCGTTTCCCGACGCGAGTACCAGTGCGGTGGAGGCGGCGGCGCCGATCGCGAGTCCCAGGCCCAGGAACGCGGCCGCCTGCCCGACGCGCGGGAAGCGGAGTGTCCGCCGGTCGAGCCAGAGACTCGAGGGAAGCCACAGGAGTGCGCCCGCGACAGTGAACGCAGCTGCCGTGCCCGCGATGAGCCCTGCTGCGGACCCGCCCGATACATCCCAGCTGCCCGCGGTTCGCACCAGCGCGAGGACCGCAATGGCAGGCCACGCCAGAATGCCCCATGCCAGTTCTCGTGTTTCCATGAGCATCATGGTCCGGCACGTCGGTGAACACGCCATGAATCAGAACGTTCAGCACTCCACGATCATGTGTTCCGTAAGGGGATGGTTGAGCGGGCCATCTTCGTCGTCCGCGTGGACTCATCCCTCCACAGGACCGGGGCACGTCTCGGGGCTGAAATCGGAGGTTGCGGTGGTTGCGTCCGGGCAGAGGCCGGTGGTCCAACCGTGATCATCCGCGTAGGAGTTGTATTCGTTTGTCAGAGAGAAGACGATCCCTGCGTTCCAGGGTGCCGTGTAGGCGAAAGAGACGACGGGATCCCCTTCATCCGTGAGAGAACTCCAGGCGAGCTCCGCCTCCTCGCCCGCTGCTGCTGCCGTGTCGAGGCATGCGACCGCGTTGATGGGCACGAGCTCGGTTTGATCAAGCACGAACTCTCCGCAGGTGTCGGCAGCGTTGCCTTCCTGCACGATCAGCGGCGCGTCGCGCAACGCGCGAGCTGCCCGGATCGGATCACCCTCCGGAGCTGGTGAACCTGAGCACGCGGCGAGCATCAGTGCGCCAGCAGCAATGAGCGCCGAAGCGGCGCAATGCCGTCCCGCCATTCCCTCGCCTGTTCGTTTCACGGCGCCACCGTACTCAAGACCGCGCCTTTGTCTACTTGCAACCGGCAGGCGGGGCCGGCACCGTCCCGTATCGGGATGGTTCACCGGGCCGATCTGGTGCCCGGCCGTGGAAGACTCGTTGGGCCGACGACAGCGGAGCGTGACGCCAGTGACTTCAGTAGTGAGCCTCATCCGCTCCAACAGCCTCTCCGGCGCAGCGCAGTATGCGTACGCCGCGACAGTTCCCGCCGGCTCGCGCATGATCTTCCTCGCCGGAGATGTTGCACTGGACGCGGTTGATCCCCTGCCCCGGAGTTGCCGTCACTTCGTCCCTAGTCTTTTCCTATGAACGCATCGAGCTCATTGCCCTCTCTTGACGGTTACCGCTTCGCGGCTGTCCGCGACACAGTCGGCGGCGAAGTAGGACCTGAGACTGTCTTCGACTACCACGAAGCGGACGGCGAGGTGTGGGCCACCTACGCCGGCGGCGCAGTCCGGCGGGGATTCCTTGTCGGCACTCGAACCGGTGACACGGTGGCGTTCCGCTACTGCCAGCTCAACGAGGACGGCGAGACCTCGACGGGATCCTGCGTCTCCGAGATTGTTCTCGACCCAACTGGGCTGCTTCGAATGAAGGAGACGTGGGCCTGGGAATCAAAACCCGGTAATGGCACCAGCGAAGTCACGGAGATCATCGTCCCTCGCCTAGCATCGGTCGTCACAGAACCCCGAACCCGACCCTTTCACGAGTCGTAGAATGAGTGACAAGTTATAGGACATCACTGCTCGGCGCGCCGCGTTTGTGGAGTTGATCGCTAAGTGGCGGCGTCTCTTGATCGTTGCGTGGCGCTGGTTGCCGATGACGAGGATGCTGGCAGCGGCTTCGATGACGTCGTCGGTAATGGTTTCGAGGTCGTTGATCTTGAGCACGCGGGCTATCTGCGGAAAGAGTCGTTCGAGTAGGCGGAAGTTGCCGCGGGTGATGCGTTCGATGGAGGCGATGGCTTGGGCGTCGGTGAAGTCGTCGGGGTCGAGGGTGCGGCCGAGGCGCTTCCAGTGGCGGTCGAGGACGAAGAGGAGTTCGTCGCGACCGAGGGCGCGGTAATGGTGGGAGAAGCCGAGGCGGCTGTAGAGCTGCGGGTAGTGGCGGAAGCGTTGGTCGATGCCGGGCATGCCGATCAGAATTATGGAGAGGTGTTCGCGGTCGTGTCGGTCGCGGAGCAGCTCGAGTGCGGTGGGTGTGAGTCGTTCGGCTTCGTCGATGATGAGTAGCTCGACGAGGTGAGCCACTGGTCGTGCTTTGAAAGGCGGGTCAGGTTCGAGGGAGCGCAGATGTTCGTCGGCGCAGAAGCCGACTTTGATTTGCCAATGGTCGATGTCGTGCATGAGGTCTTTGGGTCGGCAGAGTACTTCGGGTGTGTAGAACACGGGGCGGGATCGGTTGGCGAGGGCGTAGTGCTTGGCGTCGTGATCTCCTCGCGGGCCCCATTCGTTGATGTACGGCTCGAGAGCGTCCCAGTTCGCATAGCGGCGGGCGGAGTTGGTCTTGCCGACACCAGCATCACCGTGACAGATGCCGATGGTTCGTTCCTTGCGGACGGCGTTGGCGAACTCGGTGAAGCGTCGGTGCTCTTTGGTCACGATGAAGGCCTGGTTCATCACTCGTCCTCTTCATAGGTGCGTAGCCGGCGCCGATGGGGAACGGGCGCGACGCTGTGCGGCTCCTCCCGGACGGTGGCGGTGGGAATGCGGTCGTTGATGACGTGCCGGAGTTGTCGTCGGCGGGCGCGGCGGGCGGCTTCGATGTCGCGGAGGCTGAGTCGGAGGTTGGGGTGAGCTTCGTCGACGGCAACACAGACGAAGGTGTCGCGGTCGTAGACCCGGATCTCTGAGACGTCACGTGGGTCATATCGAATCGTGACGGTGTGCCCGACGAAGGGTGCGAGCGTCGGGGCGAGGTAGCGCTGGCCCTGGAAGTGAACGCCATCGCGCTGCACGACGCGATTCTTCGGAACAGTGAGAAGAAGCCCATCGAGCTGTTCGAGGCTGTCAGGCATACGCGGGAGCCAGCCGTCAGCAACCCATGCGGCTCGCGGAGAGGCTTCGAGCTCGCGATGCGGGCGCTCGTTGTAGGTCCTGACGAAGGCGCCGATCGCCCGGTCGAGGGCCGCCAGATCAAGTACTGGGTGGGGGCTTCTGCTGCCGGGCCCGAGGTGCCCCGGGAGGGTAGCGAGGAGTTCGGTGTTGATGGTGCGGAAGAAGCGTTCGATCTTGCCGCGGCCCTGGGGTCTGCCGACGATGGAATGGATGATGCGGATGCGCAGCTCGATGGCGGTGCGCTCGAGGTGGTGGCTGGTGAAGTCGGAGCCGTGGTCGACGTGGAGAACGTCAGGTATCCCGCACATAGCCCACGTCGGGTCGGGCTTTCTCCAGATCGCCTGACGGAGAGCAAGTGCTGTGTTCATCGCGGACGGTGCCCCGGCGAAGACGATGTAGCCGCAGATCGCGCGCGAATAGTCGTCCATCACGATCGTCAGCCACGGCCGATCGGGCGCGCCCCCGGTGCCCATGATGAGGATGTCGAGTTCGGTGTGATCCGCCTGCCACATGTGGTTGGGACGTTCGGCGCGTCGGCGAAACACCAGCTCGTGCTTGTCTCGATAGGCGGCCGGTCCTTCCAACGCGAGTGTTACGAGCGCCGGGTCTAGAGCTTGCACGATTTCCCTGACGGTGGCGTAGCTCGGCGCCGACAGGCCATGATGATCTGCTTCAGCGCTTGCTAGGCGGTGCAGCGTGGTCAGCGCTGGTCGCGGCCTGCTCAAAGCCAGTCGTTCGATGAACGCCACGAGCTCAGGCGGCGTTCGACGTACACCAGCGTCCGATCGCTGGTGCGGATCGAGAGCAGTGACGCCGCTTCCTCGGTAGAGCTGATGCCAGCGCTGTAGTGTGCGGAGGCCGATGCCGATGTCTCGTGCGAGGGCGGCGAGGGGTATCTGATCTTCGACGTGAAGTCGGAGAATTCGCCACCGCTCGTCACCGTCCATGGCATTTGCTACATGGCGGTGCTCTCGCGGCCGGCGAGGGCTTGCTGGTGACGGTAGAGGGTGGCGCGACTCCAGCCAACGAGTCGTGCTGCGTCTTCGGCGGTGCGGCCCTTCGCTCGAGCATCGGAGTCGATGGCGAGCTTGTCGGCGATTACTGCAGGATCGGACAGTGGGCGGCCGAAGCGTGTGCCGTTCTGCCGCGCCGCTGCGATCCCCGCATTCACCCGCTCGACGATCAGTTCGCGCTCGTACTCGGCGAGGGTGGCCAGCATGTTGAGCATCAGCCGGCCCGTCGACGTCGCCGGATCGATGCCATCAGAGATAGACCGGACGTGGATGCCGCGGTCACGCAGCAGGTTCACCGTGTTCAGGACGTCCATCAAGGAGCGGCCAAGCCGATCAACTCGCCACACGACCACGGTGTCACCGGACTCTGCATGCTCGAGGAGCTTCTTCATCCCTCGGCGCTCGATCGCGGTCTTGCTCCCGGAGGTGACATCAGCGAACACGTCGCGCTTTTGAACGCCGACAGCCACCAGCGCGTCGAGCTGCAACTGCGCATCCTGACTCGATGTGCTCACGCGGGTGTATCCAAGAAGTCTCACTCGACCAGTGTGACTCACAAACTCCTCGCAGTCATGACCCTGAGACGGTTTCTGTTGAGACGCATTTTCGAGACATCTGCGACCTCGGAATCGCGCGGACCTGACACCGCGACAGCGATGCCGACCGGGCGTCTCAGAAAGCTGTTGTTTTCCGAGATGCAGTTGATGTTGCAGGTACGGTGTCTCCGTGCCGAATAGTTTCGCTCCCGTGGACCCCGTCGCGCTCACGCAGTCTTTGATCCGATGTGCTTCGGTCACCCCGAGCGACGATGGAGCCCTCGATGTCGTGGCAGGCGTACTTGAGAGCCTTGGCTTCATCGTTCATCGGCTGGACTTCGATGGCACCCCGAATCTCTACGCCCGCCGAGGAATCGACGGACCGCACCTGTGCTTCGCCGGTCACACCGATGTCGTTCCCCCAGGCTCTAACGAGTGGAGCTCCGACCCCTTCGATGCGACACTCCGCGACGGGACGATCATCGGTCGAGGTGCCAGCGATATGAAGGGCGCCATCGCCGCTTTCCTCGCAGCGGTCTCGCAGACGCAGCCCGAAGTGCTCGACCTTGGGTCGGTCAGCCTCCTGATCACCGGAGACGAAGAGGGGCCGGCCACGGGTGGCACCGTGCGTGTGCTCGAGTGGCTCGCCGATCGCGGCGACATGCCGGACTTCACCCTTGTCGGCGAAGCGACGAACCCGGAGCGGATCGGCGACGTGATCAAGATCGGACGGCGCGGAAGCCTTAACGCCAACCTGACGGTGCGCGGGTTCCAGGGGCACGTTGCCTACCCCCACCTCGTCGACAACCCGGTGCACCGCCTCATCCGCCTTCTCAACCGACTCGCCACAACACCACTCGACGAGGGGTCCGAGTGCTTCGAGCCGTCGAGTCTCCAGATCACCACGATCGACGTCGGCAATGCGGCGAACAACATGGTGCCCGCCGAAGCAACCGCGCATCTGAACATTCGCTTTAACGACCTTCATTCAGCCGAGAGCCTCGAGGGCTTGATCCGCCGGGCGGCAGAAGAGTTCGCAACCGACTTCACCCTCTTAGTCGAGGTAAGTGGCGACCCCTTCATCACTGCTGGATCGAGCCACGTCGCGCTGTTATCCGAGGCGGTAACATCCGTGACCGGGCGAACTCCCTCGTTGGATACCGGCGGAGGAACTTCCGATGCGCGATTCATCGCCCACTATGGCGAGGTCGCCGAATTCGGCCTCATCAGCAGCACAATCCATCAGATCGACGAACACGTCGTGGTAAGCGATCTGCACCAGCTCACAGTGATTTACCGCACGTTTCTCGCGAAATTCCTGACTCGCTGAAATCGTCGGTGATCCGACGCACGCGTAGCGCGACGTCAAGGAGCGATCAAAGACTGCCGCCACAAAGCGATCAACTCCACACCCATGTGCTCATTGCTTCATTTACTCATTTGAGTTCCGGTCGGCGCCGTGCCGAAGGGGTGGTTGCACTCAGTCTACGGACGGGGCCGCCCCCGCCCTCCGATCCATTGAAGGATGCCGATCGTGACGACCGAAACCACGGCGACCAGAAGGAGGAAGGGAAGGGCACCTAGAACCAGGAACAGCACGAAGCTGTCTCCACCCTCGAACCCATCCATGACTGCAGCCGGGACTCAGAAGAGTCAGGACACCGGCATGAGCGGCCCGGTCGTGAAGTCACTGCGACCGTCCCCGCCGCAGACCTGGAAATCGGAGGGCGTGTCGATTCCCGGTCCGGCGCCGTCCGAGGTGACGAGCACCCGGACGGTCGTCGCGGTCGTCGGCGTGCAGTCGTATGCGCCGACCGCCGAGAGCTGGCCCTCCGCCTGCGCCGACTCACCCGGAGCGAGAGCCCCCGGGAACGCTTCCGCACCCGACGTGCCGGCGGTGGTGAGCTGCGTCCCATCGGCGCCGAGCATCAGAACGCCCGGCCACCCGAAGTACGAGCACGCCTGTTCCGAGGCGTTCGTGAGCACGATCGCGAACCCTTCCTGGCCCGCCCCGGAAAGCTCGGGCCGGTCCTCCACCGTGACCGTGAGCTGCGTGTCCCGGCATGGGTCCGCCGGCCACACCGGACCAGCCGCCGCCGCACCCGCAGTCGCGGTCGCCGCCGGAGTAGCGGGGGCGGACGTCGGGGCGGCGGTCGCGGTCGACGCCGGCGCGGCGGCCGACGTCGATGCCGGAGCCCCCGCCGTCGAACCGGCGCAACCGACGAGCGCGAACACCGGAACGGCGAGCAGCAGGGCGAGAGTCGAGTGGGAGGTCCGAGTCGTCGTCATCCGGCGAATCTACCTTTGACTGCTCACTCCCAGTGCGAGACGACGGGCGGCGGGACTTCCCGCTCGTGGTTGAGCACTCGAAAAGCGATCGCGAGGACGACGCAGACGCCGGCACCGATCAATGCGGCAGCGCCAGCCACCGTCATCCACAGCGGTTGGACAGCCGAACCGTCCACGCACAGCGGATTCCACAGGAAGCTCTCGGAGCTGGAGTAGCTTCCACGAACCTCGCACGCCTCTGCCGGATCCCACATGTAGAGAGAGGACATCAACCCGAGAGCGGCGGCGAAAACGGTGAAGATCACGGTTAAAACGAGGGGGATCGCGTGATCCGGCCGAGGAGACTGTCTAACGCTCATCGGGAGGGTGCCCCCCCCCCCCCGGAGTTGCCATCTCTCACCACTCATCGCCCAGCTTGCGGAGCCCGTTGTCCTCCGGCAGGGTCTGGCGCGAGTAGTCGTGCAGAACGTCGGGCGACGCAATTTCCTGTCCGTCACGTTCAACTTGACGGCTGGCCGCAATGACGACGCATGTCACGGCCACGATCAACGCCGCAGCAGTCGACAACGTCATCCATATCGGCTGAACGGTTGAACCATCTGAGCACAGCGGGTTCCAGAGGAACCCCTCTCCCGTCAGGCTGCCTCCGCCGCGGGTCCTGCACGTCTCGCTCGGGTCCCACATGTAAATGGAGGCTACGGCTCCCAGGGCGGCTGCAAGACCGCCGAAGACCAAGGCGAGAACGATGGGCGTCGCTGCACTCGGTTGCGGGGGCTCTCCAACGTTCATCGGGACATCATGCACTGCACTCCGAAGGATTGATCAAGAGCCGGAACGCCAGGCCCGGTATCGAGTACCCGCGGGGGGAGGTCATCGCGCCGCGACAGTGAGGTTCAGCTCTTCACCGACGCGCAGAATCTCGTCCGAAGGGAAGCGGAACGGGTTGAGGTAGAACAGGTCATCGGCCGTCATGCCGAATCGTGCCGCGACGTCCTCTGCGAGGTCGTTGCGAGCGACCGTGTACGACGTCGGCACTCCGTCCGTGGATGACACCTCGCCACGCGCTGCTGCACGTGGGCCGGCGTCCCGGGCCACGAGGGTGCTGCGCTGCGGCTCCACGTTCCACTGGACGTCAGCGATGGCGAGGATTTTGGTTGAGCAGTCGGGGTCGTCCTGCGGGCGGGTCGTGAGAACGAGTTGATTGATCGCTGTCGGGTCGCCATGGAACTCTGCGAGGTTCCGCCACGCTTTGTAGGGCTTCCCTGACTCCGCGTCCGCGAGACGCATCGGGAAATCGACGTCGAAACAGGTGGTATCCGCGTCGATCGGATCGAGCGCTCCCATGACCGCTACGGAACCGGAAGACGCGGTGGGGATGACGAGCTCGTCGGATGTCAGGGCCAGCCGGCCGTCCGCCGCGCTCAACTGGACGGCGCCGGTGGTCCCGTCGCTCCCGGTGAACGTCGCTACGCCTAGGTCGCCGGTCAGCGGGGAGGTGAAGCCGTCGTCCGAGTTCGTCGCCAGAGGCGGGGCCGACGGTGCAGGCTGCGCGGTGCATCCCGTCACGACCGCCAGGCATGCCGCGACCGCGACCGTGTTGCGCACTTTCGAGAACGTCCCCACCGGCTCAGGTTAAGCGACGTCATCGCTTTCCTCGTGGTCGCGTCTCGGCCTGAAATGCTCAGCACGGTTCGGAAAGGGGAACGTCTGTCGCGGGCCAGCAGGAAGCCCAACGGCTCCTAGGCTGACCCGATGAGTTCCCCGGCACCGACCCGCCCATTCGTGGGTGTAGCGCGCATCGCCGTCGGTGCAGCCGCGGTCGCGGTGATCCTCCACACCTACGCGCTGAGCATCGTGGCCGGCGAGTCGAATCCGTTCGACTACTTCGGCTACTTCACGAACCAGACCAGCCTCCTCGCGAGCGCGGTGCTCATCGTCGCCGGATCGGTCGCGCTCGCCCGCCGTCCGACGCCGGTGTGGCTGAGCTACGTCCGCGGCGCGGCGACGGCCTACCTGATCGTCGTCGCCGTGATCTACAACACCCTCGTCCCCGGTACCGGCACGGCCCCGCCCTGGGTCAGCGCCGTCCTGCTCGTCCGCGGAGCGACCGACGGGTGGGTGCCCTACGGCTTCCTGCTCCCCGAGAACGGGACGCTCTCGCTCGTCCTGCACGTCGCCGGGCTGACCTGCGCGGTGCTCCTCGCGGGCGCGCTGGTCTGGGCGCTGAGCCGACGCCGTGCCTCATCTAGTTGATGTCCAGTCCTCTCTCGCCATGGATCACGAGGAGCTCTGACTCCCGACGTCAGGCGCATCACCTCTCGTATGCGTCGCGACTCGGCCCCGGCGCGCTCTGATCACGCGCAACACGAGATTGATCACCAGCAACCCCGCTCCAGCCGGGATGGCACCGGCCGTAAGAATCAACGCTTGGAAAAGGAGCGGCTGGCTCATCGGCACGGGGGTCAACGACATCGGAAAGACGACGTTCTCGAGCAGGACGGGAAACAGGCCGATAGCGATCCCGCATCAGAGGGCACTCACCACAGCTGGAAGCCACGCGACGAGAACAGGACGACGCGAGAGCCTCCGGGGAGCGACGTAACCTCCGACAGCGGCAACGACGATCCAGATGATGACACCTGCACCGCCGGCGCCGATCGCGATGGCTCCCTCGGATGGATCCGCGTCCGTGATCCCCAGAGCCACCATGAAGCTGCTGAACACCAGAACCAGGGCGGCGAGCACAGTGACCACGCCGGCGGCGGTCCAGCCGATGAACGCGTTCACAGATCCATCGGATGCTGAAGTCGAGAGACGTGACGCGGTGGAAGCAGTCGGCATCGTGGGACACCTTCGTTGGTTGTTGCGCGGTAGTCGGACCGACAGATTCCCACCACCGCTAGTATGCATCGCACGCTAACATGCAAAGCATGACAGTCGACGTGGGGGCCCAGATCCGGAAGGGCGTGGTGGAGTACTGCGCCCTCGGGCTCCTATCGCGGGAGCCGATGTACGGCTGGCGCCTGTCGGAGGAGCTGGTGTCGCTGGGCATGATCGCCAGCATCGGCACGCTCTACCCGGTGCTCGGGCGGTTGAAGGATCGCGGTTTGATCACCTCCTACGCAGGGGAGAGCGGTTCGGGCCCGGTCCGGAAGTACTACAAGCTCACCCCCTCCGGACAGGCCGAGCTGGGCGAGTTCCGCCGCCAGTGGGAGCCCTTCACCCGTTCCGTCCAAGCGATCGTGGCAGGAGACGACACATGACCCCGACCAGCGCACCCCGCGAGGTCCAGACCTACTTGAAGCGGCTCGATCGGGCGCTAAGGCCCGTCCCTCGTGACGTCGCCTCCGCGATCCGAGACGGGATAGATGAGGAGCTGGCCGGCCTCGAGCCGGCAGAAGCCATCGAGCGCGTGCGGTCCTTCGACGAACCGGAATCCATCGCGGCCGCCGCCCTGGGCGAGAGCCGCACCCACCCCACGCCAGCCGGCCGCGCGAGGGTGATCTGGATCGTCGCCGCCGGAGCCGTCATCGTCCTCGCGGTCGCCCTGGTTTCGACGTGGGCTCTCGCACCTGGCCCCACCCCTGAGGCGACCAGTTCCTCTGTCGTCGCCTACCCGATGCCCGATCTTGGTCCCTCTCCCGCCCCAACACCTCTCGCGCCCGACGAGCAGGAGCAGCTGCGCATCCAGGAGCAGGACCGCCAATGGGAAGGAGTCCTGGCAGGCTTCCCTGACGCGACGAGACCCGCCGACCCGTTCCAGGAATACCGCGACCCGAACGATTCGACAGCACTCCTGGGCTGCCTCACCGCGGCCGGCCTAACGGTCGACCTCGGCTCGAACGCCGCCGGCGGCGGACCCGTCAGCATCATGACGTCCGCCTCGACGGAAGCCGAATCGGTCGCCGCGTTCACCTGCTGGTCGAGCTATCCCACGACCCCCGTGGTGCCCATGACGTCCGAGCAGATCGACTACCTCTACAGCTACCTGACCGAGTACCTCGTGCCCTGCTACGAAGCGAACGGCATCGAGAACCCCGACGCGCCCAGCCGCACCGACTTCATCGACCAGTGGCCGAACCAGGGATGGTTCCCCAGCACGAGCGAAGCGTGGCTGACCGACGACGAGCAAGAAGCGATTGACGAAGCCTGCACTCGACCCATTTGACGGACCGTCTTACAGGCGTCCCGTTTGGGGATGGTTGAGCGGCAGGGGGGGCGCTGCGCTATGTCGTCGCTCGGTCTTCCGGCGACTCGGTGATGAGCTCCTGCTTGCGTTCGGCTCTGAGCGCGACGACGGTTCCCGCGAGAGCGAGTGCGGCGGCTGCGGTGAAGAGGGCGGTGGCGTCCCACCTGTAGTGACGGATGGTGATGCCTGGTGAGGTCTCGCTGGCTGCGTAGGTGCAGGACAGTCCGAGCGGGTAGAGGATCTTCTCGCCCGATACGCGGCTGGAGTAGAGGTCGATCCCGTCGGGGTACTCGCTGTGCTGGCACTGCACGGCGGCGGGTTCCCAGCCGGTCTGAACCCAGCCGATCGTGTGGGTGAGGAGGGCGACTGGGGTTCCGATCACCATCGCGAGGATGCCGAGGGTCTTCGCGGTCCGGAGTTCCATCCCGTCAGAGTAGGGCGGACACCACCCACCACGCGCGTCCCGAAAGGGGATGGGTGACCGGGACGGATCCGACCCGGGTGGACCAGTGCGCTCCTGGCGTTCACTCGCTGGTCCGAGAGTGATGGTGTGCAGTCACCGTCGCTCAAGACTTCCGCCGTGATCGCGGGCACCATCACTCTCCTCGCCCTCGTCGCGGGCGTCTTCCTCGACGGATTTACGTTCGCGTGCAACGAGTCCCTTCCGCCTCAGTGCACGGGGTTCCACGTCGCGTGGCCGGCTCTGTACTTTGTCGCCCTCGCGACCTTCGTTCTCCTGGTCGCAGCGATGCGCCTTCGCACGCGCTCCCACGCTCGATGGGGGTGGCTGCTGCTCGCCTTGAGCGTGGTCGGCGCCCTCACCAGCTGGGTTCTGGCTCTGCGTACCGCCGTGATCGTCGGTTGAGCAGCACGCGGCGCGGTTGCACGATCGTGTATTCCGTAAATGGATCACTAACCGGTTCAGCCGGCGGCCGTCGTTCGAACGTCAGCCTGTGTTGAGCCATGAAGAGTCCGGAACCGAGTGCGCCGCGAGGGTTCTAGCTGCTGGTCGCTCGAAGCGTCTTCACGAGCTCCTGTAGCTCGGTCGCGTGGTCTTGCTTCCACTCGCGGATCGCAGGGGTCGCGAGCGGGTCCGTGTCCTCGGACACGGAGTCGTAATGCACCACGGCCACGTCGAGAACAGTGGCGAACACGTCATCGTTCGGCTCCATGGAAGTGCCGGCGACACCGACAGTCGCAGTGTGATCGATGCCTGCTCCGGAGAGGGCGATCGTCCACACCTGGATCGGACCGTCGGGTGTCGGAGTCGCGTCATCGGTTCTCGCGTGGGTGACCTCGATGAGAACTCCGCTTACGGTGCGCTACATGGCCCGATCGTACTCAGCCGCTCTCTGCGCTGAGCGTCCCGTTGAGGGATGGTCAGCCGGTCGGTTTCGAGTGGTGCCGCTTCCGCTCCCACTCCTCCGCGAGGATCGCGTAGACCGCTGAGTTGATCCAGGTCTCGCCGCGTTTCTCACTTTGCAGGAACAGGGCCTCTCGCCGCAGGCCCATCTTCTCCATCGCGCGCACGGAGCCGCGGTTGTGAGCTGCGGCACGTCCGATGATGCGGTGCAGACCGAGCGATCCGAACCCGACGTCGAGCAGGGCGGCGCCCGCCTCGAGCGAGTAGCCCAAGCCGGCCGTGTTGGGGTGGAGGAACATGCCGATCTCGCCCTGCTCCCCGTCCGCCGAACGGATCAGGACGGCATCGCCGACGAGGGCCGCCGATGCTCGGACCTCGATTCCGTAGAAGCGGCGATGACCCGGTTCGCGCAGCTCCCACTCGCTGTCCCGCTCCTCGAACCAGGAAGCGTACTGCCCGTCCGAGAGCGACGGGTGGCCGAGGAACCGAGAGGCGTGGGCGTCGCCCCGGTACGCCATGACCGACGCTTCGTCGTCCCGGGTGAGGCGACGCAGGCGGAGGCGGGGTGTGAGCAGATCGACCACGCCATTCATCTGCTCAGGCTATGTGCGGGTGAGGTCGACGCTGCGGGAAGCCGTCCCGTAAAGGGATCTCCATACGGGACAGCAGTGCCGACACACGCTTGAGGACGACGCCGACCGAGCGCGTCGAGTAGTCCCGCCGATGTCAGGAGGGGTCGCGGTCTCCGCGCACTGTGAGGACCCAGACGGTGTCGTTGTCCGCGTCCGATGCGGTGGCGTTGACACTCGATATCGGCTTCTCGCCGAGCGACGTGGGATCGATCTCGTGTGGGCCGTCGGCAGTCGATCGCGTCGAGGGTGGTCGTCGTCCTCGTCGCCGGTCCCCCAGCCGTGGAAAGCGATCCGATTTCGAGGTCGATCACTCCTTCGCCGAGGCAGTCGAAGGTGATCGCGGTCGGCAGCGCCGGCCTCTCGAGGGTGACGTCGACGCGGCCGCCGTCATCGTCGGCCGCGACGTTCAGTGAGAGGACCGCTACGACGTCGCGATCCGTTGCCACTTCCGCTTGGCGCTCTTCGCGCCATTGCGTGATGCGAGGATCTTCGCCTGGTACCGGTGTGCAGCCGGCGAGAGCCGCCACAAGAACAAGGCCAGCTGCTGTGTGGATGGGGCGGTGCCTCATTGCTCCACAGTAGAGGCACAGGACGCTGAAGAAGACCCATCATCACAGCGCCAGCGCTCGTCTCCTTCGCGGCGCGATACGGTGTGCTGACGAGGCACGGGGGAATGCGGTGGGATCGACAACGCGCCTGAGGTGGGTGGCCGGAGCGGCAGTGGTGGCGCTCACGATGACGCTCATGGCCGGGTGTTCTGGTCCCGACACCGAGGCCTACTCCGATTTCGAGCGGGCGCAGGACGAGCGGGACGCTCTTCCCGACGTCGGCACCGTAGGAGACGGTTACGACCCCGCCTCGATCCGTTACGTCGGGTCAGCTGAAGGGCTGGACGTCTGGATCGGGTCGCAGACCACGACCGGAGGCCGGTGCGTCATCGTGGACGGAGACGGCGACAACGAAGACGGAAGCGGCTGCGGGGATGCGCTGTCGCTGAACGGAGCATGGGCCGTCCAGATTCACACCGATGGCGCCGGTCCAGACGACGCTACTGGCATCGACTGGACGAGCCTTGGCGAGAACGTGTCCATCCGCCGGTATTAACCACCCTGTTCCTCACGTCGACCGCGCGGACGAGCACGTGCGAACGACCCCTACCGGCCGCCCGGTCGACCATGGTTGGCCGGGCGCCTAGACGTCTGCGGGCAGCGGTATCGTCCCGCGAAGCCTGTGGCGGTGAAGCTCGCACCGTCGATCATTACTCCGACGTTCGGGCCGGAGGACATCAGCGCGGGATGTTCCTACTGCGCTCGGAACTGGCGCTGGTCGCTGCAGTAGCAGTGATGG
>NZ_PSWE01000046.1:0-16173 GCF_002932195.1 Rathayibacter sp. AY1C4
ATCCTCCGCGAGCTGATCGCGTTCGCCGACCAGGGCGCCGACGTGTTCTTCGGCGAGCCCGAGATCGACACGGCCGAGCTCCTCCGCCTCGCCGCCCACTGCCCCCCCGCCGCCACCGCCGCCCCCGCCCTCGACGCCGCCGCGATCATGGCCCGCTGCGACGAGCTCGCCGCGGTCTCCTCCAGCCGCGACGGCATCGAGCGGGTCTACCTCTCGCCCGAGCACGCCCGGGTGAACGCGATGGCCGCGCGTTGGATGACCGAGGCGGGCATGCGCACCTGGCAGGACACGGCCGGCAACCAGTGCGGCCGCTACGAGGGCGCGACTCCGGGACTCCCGGCGCTCCTGCTCGGCTCGCACCTCGACACGGTGCCCGACGCGGGCCGCTACGACGGGATCCTCGGCGTGATGCTCGCGATCGCCGTGGTGTCGCGCCTGCACGGGGCGGGCCGGCGCCTGCCGTTCGCCGTCGAGGTCGTCGCGTTCGGCGACGAGGAGGGCACCCGCTTCGGCACAGCGCTCCTCGGCTCCCGCGCCCTCGCCGGCACCTGGGACGAGCACTGGTGGGAGCTCGAGGACGCCGACGGGACGACGCTCGTCGAGGCGTTCCACGAGTTCGGGCTGGACCCCTCGCGCATCCGCACCGCCGCGCGCGACGCGCAGGACGTTCTCGCCTACCTCGAGGCGCACATCGAGCAGGGCCCCTACCTGGAGGAGGCGGACCGCGCCCTCGCCGTGGTCTCCTCGATAGCGGGCGCCCGCCGCTTCGCACTCACCCTCACCGGCAAGGCCGGGCACGCGGGCGGAGTTCCGCTCGACCGCCGCCGCGACGCGCTCACCGGGGCGGCCGAGGCCGTGCTCGCGGTGGAGCGCATCGCGCGGGAGCAGGGCGTGATCGCCACGGTCGGCCGGCTCGAGACCTTCCCGGGCGCGGTCAACGTCATCCCCGGCCGGGTCGAGTTCAGCCTCGACCTCCGCGCCGAGACCGACGCCCAGCGCGACGCGGCGTGGGACGCCATCGAGCACGCGATGTCGGAGTCGGCGTCGCTCCGCCGTCTCGCGCTGACGGTGGAGGAGACCCATTCGGCCCCCGCGGTCGTCGCCTCCTCTCGGCTGCAGGACGTCGTGCGCGCGGGCATCCGCGCGACCGGGGACGCGGAGCCGATGGTGCTGTTCTCCAAGGCCGGCCACGACGCGATGGCGGTCGCCGACCTCGCCGAGTACGCGATGCTCTTCCTCCGCTGCGAGGGCGGCGTCAGCCACCACCCGGACGAGAACGTGACCGAGGCCGACGTCGCGACCGCGCTCGACGCGTTCGAGGCGGCCGTGCTGGCGCTCGCCGACGGGACGCCGACCGCGTGACCCCCGCCCCGGCCCCCTCGACGAGCATCGGTCACCGCATCGATGCCGGCTACGCCGCGCTGTCTCGGCAGGAGCAGCGGGCGGCCGACTTCATCCTCGACCACCTCGGCGACCTGGCCGTCTACACGGCGACCGAGCTCGCCCAGCACAGCGGAGTGTCCAAGGCCACGGTCTCGCGGCTGTTCCGCCGCCTGGGGTTCTCGAACTCGCAGGAGGTGCGCGAGCACGCCCGGGCGCTGCGGTCCTCCGGTGTGCCGGTCGGTCCCGCGCAGGGACAGGGGGATCCGCTCGCCGCGCACCTCGAGAGCGAGCGGGCGAACCTGGCTCGGCTGGCCGCCGCGTTCGGCGACGGACGGCTGGAGGAGGCGGTGCGGCTGATCGCGGGAGCGCGCGAGGTCGTCGTGATCGGACTGCGCAACAGCTACCCGGTGGCGCTGCACCTGCGCCAGCAGCTCGCGCAGGCGCGCGGACGCGTCCGGATCGCCCCGCAGCCCGGCCAGTCGCTCGGTGAGGAGCTCGAGGGGCTCGGAGCCGAGGACGTCGTGGTGCTGGTCGGCTTCCGCCGCCGCCCCGCCTCCTTCGCGGCCCTGATCGGGACGCTCGCCGCGCGCGAGGTGCCCGTGGTGCTCCTCGCGGATCCGCCCGCCCGGCGCTACGCGGAGCACGCGGCGGTCTGGCTGGAGTGCCCGGTCGACAGCGGCACGGCGCTGGACAGCTACGCGGCGGCGATGAGCGCGGTCGCGCTCGTGGCCTCCGGAGTGCTCGGGGCGTCGCCGAGGGAGTCGCGCGAGCGGATCGCCGGGATCAGCACGGCCTACGCGGAGCTCGCCGAGCTGGAGGACCGGCCGTGAGCGAGGCGGCGGAGCTGATCCGCGCGCACGCCAAGGACCCCGTCGGGCAGGCCGACCCGACTCCGGCCCTCGGCCGGGCCGAGCTGATCACCCCCACCTGCGGCGACCGGATCGAGCTGCGCGTCGACGGCGGCGCGGAGCAGGTGCGCCTCGCCTGGAGCGGGCGGGGGTGCGAGGTCTCGCGGGGATCCGCGTCGCTGCTCGTGGACGGTCTCGACGGGCTGCCGGCGTCGGACATGCGGGAGCGGATCGACGCGTTCCTCGCGGCGATGGCGCACCGGGAGGGTGCACTCGCCGGCGAGGAGCAGGCGCTGCTCGCGGTGGCGGGCAACCCCGTCCGCTCCGTCTGCGCGACGCTGGCCTGGCGGGCGCTGGCCGCCGCCCTCGACGACGCGGGCCTGGCGTGAACCGCTCAGTCCGGCCCGTCGCGGTCGGCTCCCGACCACAGATCGCCGCACTCCACCCCCCGCGCGCCCCTCGCGCGGAGCAGGTCGCGCGCGCCGGAGTCGCCGTGCACGCCCTCGAGGAGCTCCGGCCAGTGGTCCCGTCCCAGCAGCACCGGATGACCGGGCCGACCGCGGAAGACCGCGCGGGCGAGCACGTCCGGCGCGACCGGCGCCTCCGCGAGCAGCCGGGCCCCCACGCTCGGCGGCTCCTCGGGCAGGTCGACCAGGGCGACCAGCGCGGCGACGCCCTCGGCCGCGGCGAGACCCGCGCGGAGCGACGCCGAGAGGCCGCTCTCCCACTCGGCCGCGACGACCACGTCCGCGGACGGCGGCACCAGGAGGCGCGCCCGTCCGCCCTCCGCGCCCAGGACCACGAGCACCCGCCCGCAGCCCACCGCGCGGAGCCTCTCGGCGGCCCGCTCCACCCAGGGAACTCCCGCCGCGTCGCGCCGCAGCGCCTTCGGGCCGCCCGCCCGGCGCCCCGCACCCGCCGCGAGCACCAGCCCGACGAGGTCCCGACTCCCGACCAGATCCATCCGACCATCGTGCCGCAGGCCGAGCCCCTGCTCCGCCGGACGAAGGAGACCGCATGACCGACACCCGATCCGAGACCGCCCGCGACGTGCTGCTCGCGTGCCTCGCCGTCCCCCGCTGGGCCGACGAGGTCGCCTCCGGCGCGCCCTACCCGTCGGCCGACGCGCTCGCCGACGCGGCCGAGCGGGCCGCGCGCACGCTCACCGAGGAGGAGGTGGAGGCGGCGCTGGCCGACCACCCCCGGATCGGCGAGCGGCACGCGGGCGCGGGGCGCTCCTCCGCGTTCTCGGCCGCGGAGCAGGCGGCGAGCCGCACGGGCGACGAGGAGCTGACCCGGCGGCTGCTGGCCGGCAACCGCGCCTACGAGGAGCGGTTCGGGCGCGTGTTCCTCCTCCGCGCGGCCGGCCGCGACCGGGCCGAGGTCGTCGCGGAGCTGGAGCGGAGACTCGGGCTCGACGACGAGACGGAGGCCCGCATCGTCGCGGAGCAGCTGCGGGAGATCACGGTGCTGCGGGTCCGCGGCCTCGACGACGGGCGCCTCGTCCGGGCGGAGGCCGCACGATGAGCGGGCACGCCAGCCGCGTCACCACCCACGTGCTCGACGCCGTCCGCGGCCGCCCCGCGCGCGGGGTCCCGGTGGCTCTCGACGCCCGTGCCGGCTCCGGCTGGGAGCGCCTCGCCGAGGCCCGCACCGACGACGACGGCCGCGTGGCGGCCTTCGGGCCGGAGCGCCTGGCCGCCGGGGTGCACCGGGTCGTCTTCGACACCGGCGTCTGGTTCGCCGCCTCGGGCACCGAGTCGTTCTACCCCGAGGTCGTCGTCGCCTTCCGCCTCGACGACGAGGAGGCGCACTTCCACATCCCGCTCCTGCTCAGCCCCTTCGCCTACTCGACCTACCGGGGCAGCTGATGCAGCTGCAGGACGTCCTCGACGCGCCGCAGCTGCGGCTGCGCGTGCTGGTCGCCGGCGACGGAGCGCTCGCGCGGCCGGTCGACGGCATCTTCACGACCGATCTCCTCGACCCGCGCCGCTACATCTCGCGCGACCAGCTGGTGCTGACCGGTCTGGTCTGGCGTCGGGACGCCCAGGACAGCGCGGCCTTCGTCGCCGCGGTCGCGGACTCGGGTGCCAGCGCTCTGCTCGCCGGCGAGGGGCTGCTGGGCTTCGTGCCGGACGACCTCGTCGTCGCCTGCCGCGAGCACGACGTCCCGCTGATCGCCGTGCCGGCCGATGTGTCGTTCGGCGCGATCACGGCGCACCTGTCGAACGCCCTCGCCGGCGACCGCGTGGCCCGGCTGACGGCCGCCCTCGCCCGCCAGCGGGAGCTGCTGACCGAGGTCTACCGGGGGCAGCAGCTCGACGAGCTCGTCACGCGCACCTCGCGCGAGCTCGGACTCCCCGTGTCGGTGCTGACCGCGACCGGCCGGACCGCGGCCTCCGCCTCGCCCCTGGGGCTGGGGGAGATCGAGCGGGTCGTGCACGCGGCGCTCACGGCCCGGCGCAGCCCGGTCGTGGTCGCGGACGCCCGCGGCGGCGCCCTGTCGGTCCTCACCGTCGCAGGCGCGGGCGAGCACCGCGCCACCTCCTGGCTGGTCGTCGTCGGGGGCGACTGGAACGACTGGCCCGCCGCAGTACTCGACGCCGTGACGGAGCTCGCCGGAGTCGTGGGGGTCTACCGGCTGCAGCGGGAGGCGGCGCTCTCGGCCGACTCCGCTCTCGCCGACCGCCTGCTCGAGCTCGTGGAGGAGGACAGCGAGCAGCCCGAGGCCGCGGTGTACCTGCGGCAGCTCGGACTCGGCGGCGCCGGGCGGTGCGCCGTGGTCGCCGCCGAGTTCGAGGGCGACGCGCCCCCGGACCTGGCGCGCCGTGTCCTGGTCGACGCCGCCGCGCACCTGGGCCGCGCCGTGGTCGGACGCGACGCCCAGGGCTGCGCGGTGGCGGTGCTGCCCACCGAGGCGACCGGTGCGATCCCCACCGGCGCGGATCCGCTCGCCGTCGTCATCTCGGCGCTGCGACGAGCGGGAGCCGCGTGGCCGGGCGCCGTGCTGCGCGTCGGGACGAGCGCCGCGACTCCGCTGCCCGCGCTCGGCGGCGCCCTCCGCTCGGCACGCTACGGGATGCTGCTGCCGGGCTCTCCGGGCGACGACGCTCCGGTGCGGGTCAGCGACTCCGGGGAGGTCACCTCCGCCGTGCAGCTGCTGAGCGCGGTCCCCGACCACCTGCGCTCGGTGTTCGTCGAGCTGGTGCTCGGGCGGCTCGTCGAGCACGACGCGCGCTACGGCTCGCAGCTGGTCGCCACGCTCGCGGCGTTCCTCGACTGCGGCGGCTCGTGGGTGCGCACGGCGGAGCAGACGCACCTGCACCTGAACACGGTGCGGTACCGCATCGCGAGGGTGGAGGAGCTGACGCAGCGCGACCTGTCGGACACCGCGGACCGCGCCGACCTGTTCCTGGCGCTGCGCCTGCGCTGACGGCCGGGTGCGCGCGGTCCGCACCGCGCTTCCCGGGCCGGCCCCGTCACTCCGGAGCCACGATCCGCCTGCCCCGGACGTGCACCGCGGCGATCGCCGGCTCGCGCAGGGTCATCAGCAGGGCGAAGAGCAGCTGGGCCGTCGCCTCCTCCTCGTCGTCCGCGCGGATCCCGTGGGCGAGGACGTCGGCGAGCGGCTCCCACCGGTCGGGCTCGATGCGGAGGAAGTCCGCGTCCTTCCCGGGGTCGAGGCTGCCGAACCGGTCCTCCTGGTCGAGCGCCCGTGCGCCGGCGAGCGTCGCCGTGAACAGGAGCTCGGCCGGATGCAGGGCGACGGCCGCGTCGCCGGGCTCCGAGAGGTGCACCTTGAAGGCGTCGTTCGCCACTCGCGCCAGCAGCCACTCGTCGCCCGCGCCCACGTCCGAACCGAGGGCGACGGTGACCCCCGAGGCGACGGTCCGGCGCCAGGGCATGGTGCCGGAGCCGAGGAACTGCTGCGAGGTCGGGCAGTGGGCGATCGAGGTGCCGGTCTCCTCCATCCGGTGCAGCTCCGCGTCCTGGCAGTGCACGGCGTGAGCGAGGATCGTGCGCGGCCCGAGGAGGGAGGAGCCTCCGCGCGCGGAGCCGGGGAGGAAGAGCCCGTCGTAGGTGTCGAGGTAGCTGCGGGTGCCGTACGAGCCGAGCACGGCGGCGATCTCGCCGTCGCCGGGCCGGTCGTTCTCGTTGAGGTGGCTGTGCACGTAGACGCCGCGTCCGCGGACGTCGTCGTAGAGGTCGCCGAGCGCTCCGAGGGTCCGGGGAGTGACGGACAGCGAGAACCGCGGGACGAGCGCGACCTGCAGGAGCGGGTTCCTCCCGTGCCAGCGGTCGATCTCCTCCGACGCGAGCGTCAGCGCCTCCTCCTCGGAGGTGATCAGGGGAGCCGCCGAGGCCGGGCCCGTGGTCTGGATGCCGCGCCCCGACACGATCCGCAGCCCCGCCTCGCGGCTGCGCTCGAAGAGGGCGTCCTGCGCGGCCGGGAACGCGGAGCCGAAGACCATCGCGGCGGTCGTGCCCGCGGCCACCCGTCGCCGGGTGAAGGCGCGCGCGACGACGTCGGCGAACTCCGGGTCGGCGAGACGCGCCTCCGCCGGGAACACCGTCCGGTCGAGCCACTCGAGCAGCTGGCCGCCGCCGAAGCCGTCAGTCGAGAACGTCTGGGGGAAGTGCACGTGCGCGTCGACGAAGCCGGGCAGCAGGATCGACGCGGCGTCGCCGGAGACCGGCAGGAGCGCGAAGCGGTCCGGCAGCTCGCGGTACGGACCGACCCAGGCGATCGTGCCGTCCTCGTCCACGGCGAGAGCGCCGTCCGGGATCGACACCAGCGACTCCCGCGCGGTCGTGAGCGTCGCACCCCCGGCGACGTGCAGCACGTGCCCCCGGTGGACGCCCCCGGCGCCGGTCACACCAGGCCCGTGTAGGCGGTCCAGGCGGATCCCGCGGGCGGCGCATCGTCGCGGGCGACGCTCGCCTGGATCAGGCCGTAGGGGCGGTCGGCGGCGTGGAAGACCTCGTTGTCGTTCTCGACGCCGAAGGGCGACAGGTCGTAGACGAAGTGGTGCTTGTTCGGCGCGGAGAGACGGATCTCGACGATCTGCGGGTACTCCTCCAGGACCGCCTTCCCCATCTCGAAGAGCGTCTGCTGGAGGGCGAGGGAGTGCACGGTCGCGAAGCGGCTCGTCATGAGCGCCTTGACGCCCGCGTACACCGCCTCCCAGTCCATCGCCGCGATCTCGTCCTCGCTCAGGGCGAAGCGCCACTTCGCGACCAGCGAGGTCGCCATCACCCGGTCGTTCGTCGGCTGGAGGACCGTGTAGGGGTCGGTGAGGAAGCCGTGGAACTCGCTCCCCGTGGACTTCAGGATCGTGAGGTCCTTGAAGCCGCCGGTGATCCAGATCCGCCGCTCGTCGCCCGAGCCCTCGACCGTGACCGACGCGATCCGCGTCTCCTGGCCCTTCCGGACCCAGGTGTGGTCGTGCTCGCGCCCGTCCACCAGCACGCGCTCCCAGGCGAACTCCTCGATCTCGATGCGGGCGCCGTGGACGGGCTCGTAGCCGTCGACGAAGTGGCGGGCCAGCTCGAGGCCGTAGGGCTCGATCGAGCGCAGGCCCTTCTCCTTGGCGAAGGCGTACGCCGTCTGCTTCTGCGTGTCCGTGGGCAGGACGGCCGACTGGTCGCCCTCTCGGTGCGCGGCCTCGAAGTCGCCGCGGAGGGCCGTGGAGACGTTGACGTCGTGGATCTCGTGCCGCGGGGTCTCGCGGTAGATCCGCACGACGCGGTTCTCGGCCTTCCCGTACTGGTGGTCCCCGAGGATGATCGACATGTCCGCTCCTGTCCGTTCCGTGCGGCCGGGCCCGGTCACGCGGTGGTGACCGTCCTGCTCGCGGCTCCTGCGAGCCCGTCTGCCAGCCTCGCGCCTGCCGGGGGCTCCGCGCACCGGCGGAGCATCCCGAGGAGCCGCCGCCGGGACTCCGAGTCTTGTGCGATCCGCCCGCTCCGCGGCTCCGACCCGCCTCCGTTCACACGCTCGAAACCTGCCGATGACACGGCGGCGCTCGGCGTGAGCGGTCGAGCTCCCCGAGGTGTCGTCAGGGAGGCGGGGGATCGGCGGGTCGAGGTCAGGGGCGGCTGAGGAGGCGCCCGGCGGGCGGGACCGGCGCGGCGGTGACGCGTCGGCCGCCGACCCAGGTGGCGGCGACGGCGCCGCGGAGGACGCGGCCGTCGTAGGCCGAGACGGGGTTCCGGTGCGAGAGGGCGTCGACGTCCACGCGCCACTGCGCCTCCGGGTCGAACGCGACCAGGTCGGCGTCGGATCCCGCGTGCAGCAGGCCCTTCTGGCCGAGCCCGGCGAACGCGGCGGTCGCCGTGGACATCCAGGCGACGACCTGCTCGAGCGGGATGCCCCGCTCGCGGGCCCCGGTCCAGACCGCGCGGAAGCTCAGCTCGAGTCCCGAGATCCCGCCCCAGGCGACGCCGAAGTCGCCGCCGGCGGGGAGCTTCAGCTCGGCGGTGGCGGGGGAGTGGTCCGAGGCGATGATGTCGACCGTCCCGTCGAGCAGCCCCTTCCAGAGCAGCTCGCGGTTGCGCTCGTCGCGGATCGGCGGGCAGCACTTGAACTGCGTGCCGCCGTCGGGGATCGAGCCGGCGTCGAAGGTGAGGTAGTGCGGGCAGGTCTCGGCGGTGATCGGCAGCCCCTCGGCCTTGGCCTCGCGCAGGAGCGGCAGCGCGTCGGCGGAGGAGAGGTGCAGGATGTGCGCGCGGCAGCCGGTCTCGCGGACGGCCTCGATCACGTGCAGGATCGCGCTGCGCTCGGAGGCGGGCGGGCGGGAGTCGACGAACGCGCCGTAGGAGGCGCCGGGCTCCAGCGCGCTCGCCTCCAGCTCGGCCGGGTCCTCGGCGTGCACGATCAGCAGTCCGTCGAAGGCGGCGATCTCGCGCATCGCCTCGACGAGCTGCTCCCGGCTCAGGTGCGGGAACTCGTCCACGCCGCTCGGCGAGAGGAAGCACTTGAAGCCGAAGACGCCCGCGTCGTGGAGCTCGCGCAGCGTGCCGAGGTTCGAGGGGATCGCCCCGCCCCAGAAGCCGACGTCCACCCGCGCCTGCGGCCCGGCGGCCGCGCGCTTGGCCTCGAGCCCCGCCACCGTGGTGGTCGGCGGGATCGAGTTCAGCGGCATGTCGATGATCGTGGTGACGCCCCCGGCGGCGGCGGCGCGGGTGGCGGAGGCGAAGCCCTCCCACTCCGTGCGGCCCGGCTCGTTGACGTGCACGTGGGTGTCGACGATCCCCGGGATCAGGACCTGGCCCTCGGGGAGGACGATCTCCTCCGTGGTCCGCCAGGGGGCGTCCCGCTCGCCGACCGCGACGATCAGGCCCTCGGCGATCGCGATGCTGGCCGGACGCCGGCCGTTCTCGGTCAGCACGTCGGAGGCGCGGATCACGAGGTCGAGGAAGGGAGCGTCGTCAGGCATGGATCGACCCTATACTCGGCATGTTTCCTGCGTGTGAGCGCCCGTCGGCGGCTCCGCCCGGCCTCCCCGCAGCCCCGGCGCCGTCGCCTCCCGTCCGAGAAGAGGAGGCCGTCGTGCTCGACATCGCCGCCCCCCTGCTCGAGCGCGTCGAGGGGGGCGGGAGCGTCGCGGTCGTCACGGTCACGCACGTCTTCGGCTCGGCTCCCCGCGCTCTCGGCTCCTCGATGGCGGTGGACGCGGAGGGGCGCGCGATCGGCTCGATCTCCGGCGGCTGCGTCGAGGCGCAGGCGTACGCGCTGGCCCAGGAGGTGCTCGGCACCTCGGGCAGCGCGTCCGAGCACTTCGGCTTCGACGACGAGGCGGCCTTCGCCGCGGGCCTGTCCTGCGGGGGGCAGCTGCGCGTGTTCGGCCAGGTCGTCGACTCCGGCTCCACCGCGGTCCTCGCCGAGCTGCGCGCCACCCGCGCCGGCCGCTCGGCCGCGCTGGCGATCGTCGTCGGCGGCCCGGAGGAGCTGATCGGCCTCGTCCTCACCGGAGCGACGCGCCTCCAGGACGTCGTCGGCCCGCACCTGGACGAGGACACCGCCCGCCGCATCCTCGCCGAGCGCGAGGCGCGCCTGGCCTCCGGCCGCTCGGCCACGGTCGAGACCGGCTGCCGGAGCGCCGAGCTCGAGATCGCCTACATCGTGCACGCCGAGCGGCCGCGCCTGCTGATCTACGGCGCCGTCGACTTCTCCGCCGCGCTCTGCTCCGCCGGATCCCTGCTCGGCTACCGCGTGACCGTCTGCGACGCGCGTCCGGTGTTCGCGACCGCCGAGCGCTTCCCCGGCGCCGACGAGGTCGTGGTCGAGTGGCCGTCCGACCACCTCGCCCGCGCCGAGGTCGACTCGCGCACCGTGATCGCGGTGCTCACGCACGACGAGAAGTTCGACATCCCGCTGCTCGAGACCGCGCTCGCGCTCCCGGTCGCCTACGTCGGCGCGATGGGATCGCGGCGCACCCACGAGCGGCGGCTGCGGCTGCTGCGCGAGGCGGGAGTGACGGAGGAGGCGCTCGCCCGCCTGCACTCGCCGATCGGCCTGGACATCGGCGCGTCGACGCCGGAGGAGACGGCCGTGTCGATCCTCGCTGAGGTCCTCGCCGCGCGCACGGGGACGTCCGGGGAGCCGCTCGCGGGGCGCTCGGGCCCGATCCACGCGGCGCGCTGAGCCGCACGTCCTCCGCTGACCGCGCGCCGTCGTGATCGCCGGCCTGATCGCACTCCGGCGGGAAACGGCCGCGAAACACCGCGCTGCCATGCTCGGGGCATGCAGCGCCACGTCCTCACCGGAGCCCACGTCGCCACCGTCGACGCGCACGGGACCGAGCACCCCGTCGGCCACGTCGTCGTCGACGACTCCCGCATCGTCGCCGTCGGAGCCGGCGACCCTCCGGCGTGGGCCCTCGACGGACGGTCCCCGACGGGCCTGCCGGCGCAGGAGGCGATCGCGCTCACGCGGGTCGACGGCCGCGGCCACCTGCTCACTCCCGGGCTCGTCAACACGCACCACCACCTCTACCAGTGGCTCACCCGCGGCTGGGCGCAGGACTCGATCCTCTTCGACTGGCTCGTCGCGCTCTACCCCGCCTGGTCCCGCATCGACGCCGACCTGACCCGCTCCGCCGCCCTCGGCGCGATGGGCGTCCTCGCCCGGTCCGGCTGCAGCACGGTCGCCGACCACCACTACGTCTTCCCGCGGGGCTCCGGCGACATCGTCGGCGGCATCGTCGACGCGGCCGGCACCCTCGGCCTCCGGCTGCACGCGACCCGCGGGTCGATGGACCTCGGCGAGTCCCGGGGCGGCCTCCCGCCGGACTTCGCCGTCGAGACCACGGCGGCCGCGCTCCAGGCCAGTGGAGAGGCGGTCCAGCGGTACCACGACGCCTCCGCCGACGCGATGGTGCGGGTCGCGATCGCCCCGTGCTCGCCCTTCTCGGTGACCACCGACCTGCTGCGCGAGTCGGCCGTCCTCGCCCGTCAGCTCGGGGTCCGGCTGCACACCCACGGCTCCGAGACCGTGGAGGAGGACGCCTACACGCGGGAGGCGTTCGGCCTCTCGCCCACCGACCACCTGGAGTCGCTCGGCTGGCTCGGCGATGACGTCTGGATGGCGCACTGCGTCCACCTCGACGCCGACGCGATCGCGAAGTTCGCGGCCACGGGCACCGGAGTCGCGCACTGCCCGTCCTCGAACGGCCGGCTCGCGGCGGGCATCGCGCCGATCCCGCAGCTGCTGGCTGCGGGAGCCCCGGTCGGCCTCGGCGTGGACGGCGCGGCGTCGAACGAGTCCGGTCAGCTCGGCTCCGAGATCCGCGCCGCGGTGCTGATGAACCGCCTGCGCGCCGGCGCCGACCGGATGAGCGCCCGGCAGGCGCTCTCGGTCGCCACCATCGGCGGGGCCCGGGTGCTCGGCCGGCAGGACGAGATCGGCTCGATCGAGGTCGGCAAGCTCGCCGACCTCGCGCTCTGGCGGATCGACGGGATCGAGCACGCGGGCATCGCGGACCCGGTCGCGGCGCTCGCACTCGGAGCGCAGCCCCCGCTGAGCCTGCTCCTGGTGCAGGGTCGCCCGACGGTGCGGGAGGGACGGCTGGTGAACGCGGACGAGGACGCGATCGCCCGCGAGGTCGCCCGGGCGAGCACGGAGCTGGCGTCGCGCGTCTGAGCTGCGGCAGCCGATCGGCGCTCAGCCCGTCGTCGTTCAACCGGGCGGCGCCTCCGCCTCGACGGTCGCAACCGGGGCGGCGTCCGGGTGCAGGAGCCGCCAGATCCGGTCGCGGGAGAGCGGCAGCTCGGTCGGCCGCACGCCGATCGCGTCGCGGACGGCGTTGGCGAGTGCGGGGGCGACCGGGTTGTAGGGCGCCTCGCTCATCGACTTCGCGCCGAACGGCCCGAGCTCGTCGGCGGTGTCCGCGAAGAGCACCTCGGTCTCGGGCACGTCCGCCATCTGCGGGATGTGGTAGTTCCGGAGGATCGCCGTGGTCACGGTGCCCTCGCCGTCGAGGATCACCTCCTCGTACAGCGCCGAGCCGATCGCCTGCGCCACTCCGCCCTCGACCTGCCCGCGGCACTGCGCCGGGTTGACCACGAAGCCGGCGTCGGCCGCCTGCACCGACTGCAGGATCCGCACCTCGCCCGTCGGCTCGTGCACCGCGACCCGGAAGCCCTGGACGTTGAACGCGAGCGAGCGCTGAGCGCCGTCCTCGCTCCCGGTCGCGGTGACCGGTCCGCCGGCCGCGCGGACCAGATCGGCGAACGCGACCCGGGTGCCGTCCGGAGCGAGCAGGCCCTCGTCGTCGGGCTCGAAGGTCTCGTCGTGCCCGGTCAGCCGCTTCGCGAGCGCCTGCAGCTCGGCGAGGAGGCGCGTCGCGGCCGAGTGGACGGCCTTGCCCGCGACCACCGTGCCGGCGCTGCCGAACGCTCCGGTGTCGTAGCGGGCCGCGTCCGTGTCGGACTGGCGGATCCGCACCCGGTCGGCCGAGGCGCGGAAGGCGCTCGCGACCAGCTGCGTGTGCACGGTGGTCGTCCCGTTGCCGAACTCGGCCGTGCCGACGCCGATGGTCAGCACTCCCTCGGCGTCGACGGTGACGGTCGCCTCCGAGAAGTGGCCCCGCGGTGGGATGGTGGCGATCATCGCCAGTGCCGTGCCCTGCCCTGTCCGCCACCCCGGTCCGTCGGGGGCGGGGGAGCCGCCGCCGCCGGCCAGTGCCGCCTCGGTGAGGTCGAGGCACTGGTCGAGCCCGTAGGAGGCGAAGCCGATGTCGTCGCCCTCGACGTGCGTGACCACCAGCGGCTCGCCCGGGCGCACCGCGTTGATCCGCCGCAGCTCGAACGGGTCGATCCCGAGCTCGCGGGCGAGATCGTCCATCGCCGACTCGATGCCGAAGATCACCTGCCCGAGGCCGTAGCCGCGGAACGCCCCCGAGGGGAGGTTGTTCGTGTAGACGGCCTGCGCGTCGACGCGCTTGCTGGGCGCGCTGTAGACGGCGATCGACTCCGAGGTGCCGTGGAACATCACGCCGGGTCCGTGGTTGCCGTAGGCGCCGGTGTCCGAGAGCACGTCCACGGCGAGGGCGGTCAGCCGTCCGTCGCGCCGGGCGCCGAGCGTGACGCCGACCCGCATCGGGTGTCGGCAGGGGGCCATCGTGAACTCGTCGCTACGGGTGAACTCGAACTGCACGGGCCGGCCGGTGGCGAGCACGGCGAGGGCGACGACGTCCTCCGTCAGGATCTCCTGCTTGCCGCCGAAGCCGCCGCCCACCCGTGCCGTGAAGACGCGGACGGTCGACGGATCGCGGTCGAACAGGCGCGCGATCTCGTCGCGCACGAGGAAGGGCACCTGCGTCGAGGTCCGCAGCACCAGCTCTCCGCCCTCGAGCCAGCCGATGGTGCCGTGGGTCTCGAGAGCCGTGTGCGCGACCCGGGAGGTCGAGTACCGGCCCTCGACGACCACGTCGGCCTCCGCGAGTCCGGCGGCCACGTCCCCGTACTCTCCGTGGAGCTCCGCGACGACGTTCGCCTCCGGCCGGGCGATGCGCGAGGCGATCGGATCCTTGTCGGCGTGCAGGAGCGGCGCGCCGGCCGAGCGCGCCTCCTCCGGGTCGAAGACGGCGGGCAGCACCTCGTAATCGACCTCGACGGCGCGGCAGGCCGCCTCCGCCTCGGCCACCGACTCCGCGACCACCACGGCCACGCGCTGCCCGCGGAACCGGACGACGGTGTCGAGCATGCGGGTGTCGTCCGGGTCGTCGAGCCGGGACTCGTGGCGGGCGGTGGAGTAGAGGACGTCCGGGACGTCCTCGGCGGTGAGGACCGCGACGACGCCCCGCATCGCGCGGGCGGCGGTCGTATCGATCGAGCGGATGCGCGCGTGGGCGTGCGGGCTCTGGACGACCTTCAGGTGCAGCAGGCCGGGGACGGCGACGTCGAGGGTGAACGGCTCGCGGCCCTGGACGATCCGCCGGCCGGCGGGCGCGCCGAGCGAGCGGCCGACCCGGGACTCCTCGGCCGACGGGCGACCGGTGCGGCGGACGGGGGTGAGACCCGACGGCGGGGCCGCGTGCCGTCCGCGGACCGGGGCCTCCGTGCGATCCGCTCCGGACGGCTCGGCCGCGTGCGCGCCGTGCCCGGACGCGCAGGCGCCCGTCACGGCCTCGCGGATGGGGCGGTAGCCCGTGCACCGGCAGAGGTTGCCCTTCATCAGCCGCGGCACGTCCTCGGCGCGGACTCCGTCGAGCGCCGTGGCCGTGACCACCATGCCGGCCGTGCAGAAGCCGCACTGGAACGCGCCGGCCTCGACGAACGCCTCCTGCACCGCGCTCGGCTCCTCGGGCGTGCCGAGGCCGGCCGCGGTCGTCACCTCGCGGCCCTCGACGCGGTGGGCGGGGTAGAGGCAGGAGTGGAACGGCGTCCCGTCGACGAGGACGGAGCAGGCGCCGCAGTCGCCGGCGTCGCACCCCTTCTTCACCTCGAAGTGCTCGTGGTCGCGGAGGAGGGTGCGCAGCACCTGGCCGGGGCGGGGGGAGGCGTCGACCGGCTCCCCGTTGACGGTGAACCTCATCGGGCGCCTCCGGCCAGCTCGGTGCGGATCTCCTCGGCGAGCACGCGGACGACGGCGTGGCGCCAGTCGGCGGCTCCGTGCGGGTCGGTGAACCAGGTCGCGACGCCGTCGACGGCCGCGGCGAGCTCGGCCGAGGAGGGAACGGCGGCGAAGCGGAGCAGCTCCGGCCGGACGGTCGCCGCGGTGATCGTGAGCACGAACGCGCCGTCGGTGTCGAGGCGGCCGATGACGACGGCGCCGGAGCGTCCGAGAGGGGAGAGCGCCGTCTTGCGGAACGCGGTGCGCGCCCGGAGGGAGGAGAGCGGGAACTCGATCGAGCGGATGACGTCGTCCTGGGCCAGGGAAGTGGTCATGTCGCCGGTCACGAGCTCGGCGACCGGCACGGCGACGTCCGAGCCGTCGGCCCGCCAGACGAGGGCGGTGGCGTCGAGCGCGGCGGCGAGGCTGATCATCGGTCCTGCGGGCAGGGCGTTGGCGATGTTGCCGCCGACAGTGGCGACGTTCCAGATCTTGAAGGAGCCCAGCAGTGCCGTGCAGCACTGGAAGAAGAGCGGGTGGGCTGTGTCGTCCGCGTCGGGCATCGCGGCGAGCTCACTGAGCGTGCAGGTCGCCGCGATCGAGATCCCGGCGTCCGTGCGCACGATCGGCTCCCACGCGAATCCCTGCAGGTCGAGGAGCTCGTCGAGGTGGTCGTGGGGGAGAGAGAACACCCAGGAGCCGCCTCCGATGACCGCTGAGCGCGGCCCGCGGCCCGCCAGCTCGGAGCGCTCGCGCACCACCCGGACGCGCTGGATCGTGTTCAGGTCCATGCCGCGCCTCCGTCCCGCGCCCGTCGGGCGTCTCCCCCCAGTGAACCCCACCCGTGTGACGCCCGTGTTTCCCCACCCCGTCCTGCCGCGGCTC
>NZ_PSWE01000047.1:0-15736 GCF_002932195.1 Rathayibacter sp. AY1C4
GCCCCGTCTCTTCCGTCCCGTCCCGTCCCGTCCCGTCCCGTCCCAGGAGGACCGATGCCGTCCCGCTCCGCCCGCACCACCGGGATCGTCCTCGCCGCCCTGGGACTCGTCGCCGTCGTCCTCGCGATCGTGCTGCTCGTCCGGCCCGCCGGCGGGGGAGCGCCCGGCGCAGCCACGGCGTCCGCGGGCCCGTCCTCGGCGCCGTCCGGGACCGCTCCGGCGACGTCCGCCGCTCCCGGCTCCGCGGAGGCGGCCGACGGCGCCGCCGCCCCCGCACCGACGGTCTCCGCCGCTCCGTCCGGCACCGAGCCGGGCACCGGATCCGACGCTCCTCCCGCGATCGTCTCCTTCGCCTCCACCCCCGCCTCCGTCGACTGCGAGGGCGACCGCACCGCATCCGTCCCGCTCGCCCTGTCGTGGGAGACGAGCGGAGGCGCCACCGCCCGCCTGGCCGTCGGCACCACCGACGCGAGCGCGGGCGAGCCCGTCGACCTCGCGGCGTCCGGCTCCGCCGCCGTCACCGCCGACTGCCGCGACTCCGAGACCCTGATCACCCTCGTCGTCCTCGCCCCCGACGGCACCACCGCCCAGCGCACCCTCGTCGTCCCCGCCTCTTGAACCGCTCCGCCCGCGCGGAGGCGGTCACGGAGGCGTCGAGCGGCCCCGGCACGGCAGAATGGGACACGATGACCTCCACACCCCCTCCGCTCGGCCTGCTCCTCGACGTCGACGGGCCCATCGCGAGCCCCGTCACGCGCACGATCTCGATCCCCGAGATCGCCGACGACCTCGTCACCCTGGCCAACGCCGGCATCCCGATCGTGTTCAACACGGGCCGCTCCGACGCGTTCCTGCGCGAGCGGGTCCTGCCCGCGCTCCTCGAGCGCGGCGTCTCGGCCGAGGCCCGCATCGTCTGCGTCTGCGAGAAGGGCGCCGTCTGGTTCACCGTCGACTACCGCGGCACCTCGGAGCCGATCGTCGACGAGTCGCTCGCGATCCCCGAGCCGGTGGCCCGCGACCTCGAGCGGATGATCCGCTCCGACTACGACGACCTGGTCTTCTTCGACGAGACCAAGCGCGCCATGGTCTCGGCCGAGCAGCTGGTCGACCTGCCGAGCGAGGACTACCTCGAGCGCCAGCTCGTGTTCGACGCCGACGCCCTGCAGATCATGACCGCCGCGGGCCTGGGAGTCGAGCGCCGCGGCATCCGGTACCCGAACGAGGAGGGGACGGTCGACTTCCGCATCGACCCGACCGTCATCTCGACCGACATCGAGTCGAACCGGCTCGGCAAGGACCTCGGCGCCCAGCGCGCCGTGGAGCTGCTCGGAGCGACCGGCGCGATCCCGCAGCGCTGGCGCACGGTCGGCGACTCCCGGAGCGACTACGCGATGGCCGACTGGCTGTTCGAGCACGCCTACGACGTCGCCCACGTCGACGTGCGGCCCGCAGAGGGCGTGCCCGAGAAGCCCTACCCGGTCCTCGTCGTCGACGGAGCCGTGAACGACGCGGCCGGCGCCGCCGTGCTCCGCCGCTGGACGGAGCTCGTCGCCGACGAGACGACGCCCGAGGTCGGCGGCGCGATCTCGCTCCATGCCCGGAGCTGATCCGCAACCCTCGTCCCTCGTCGCTCAGGCCCGTTAGCGTTCGAGCATGAGAATCGCAGTCACCGGTGGATCCGGCAAGCTCGGCCGCCACGTCGTCACCCGCCTCCGCGCCTCCGGGCACGAGGTCTTCAACCTGGACCGTGCGGGGGACCGCGGCGCGGGCTTCGTCCGCATCGACATCGCCGACTACGGCCAGGTCGTGGACGCGCTGCAGTCGGTGAACGACCAGTACGAGGGCATCGACGCGCTCGTGCACCTCGCCGCGATCCCCGCGCCGGGCCTCGTGCCCGACGTCGCCACGTTCCACAACAACATGATCGCGACGTTCAACGCGTTCCACGGAGCGATCCGTGCCGGCATCCGCAACGTCGTCTACGCCTCCAGCGAGACCGTGCTGGGCCTGCCCTTCGACGTCCCGCCGCCCTACATCCCGGTCGACGAGCAGTACCCGGCGCGCCCGGAGTCGGTCTACTCGCTCACCAAGCACCTCGAGGAGCAGATGGCGATCGAGCTGTGCCGCTGGCACCGGGACCTGAAGATCACGGGCCTGCGCTTCTCGAACGTCATGGACGAGGCCGACTACGCCGAGTTCCCGTCGTTCGACTCCGACGCGCTGCTGCGCAAGTGGAACCTCTGGGGCTACATCGACGGACGCGACGGAGCGCAGGCGGTCGAGAAGGCGCTGCTCGCCGAGACGACCGGGTTCGACCGCTTCATCATCGCCGCGGCCGACACCGTGATGACGCGCCCCAACGCCGAGCTGGTGGCCGAGGTGTTCCCCGGCGTCGAGCTGCGCGGCGACCTCGGGACAACCGGCACCCTGCTCTCGATCGACCACGCCCGCGAGGTCCTCGGCTACGCCCCCGAGCACTCCTGGCGCGACTCGCAGCAGGGCTGACCCGCGGACCCGGCGCATCGGGATCCGCGCTGTTCGTCGGTGGGGTGGATCCCGATACGCGGGCTGCGCCCGCTCCTCGATCAGCAGGGGTGCGGTCGGCCCGTGACCGTGCCGGTCGAGGAGCGGCAGCGCGGCGTCTCGAGACCCGCCCCGTTCGTGCGCGGCTCGGCTCGCCGCCCCACGCACGAGCGCGCCCGGTCCGCAGGATGACTGCAGGCCGGGCGCGCTCCGTGGAGCCGAGGATCAGCTCGGGATGTAGTTGAAGGTGTCGGGGTCGGGGCCGGTGCGGTGGCCGCGGTCGAGCGCCGTGATGTCGGTCATCGCCTCGTCGTCGAGCTCGAAGTCGAAGAGGGCGAAGTTCTCCTCCACGCGCTTGCGGGTGACCGACTTCGGGAAGACGATGTCGCCGCGCTGGATGTGCCAGCGGAGCACGACCTGCGCCGGGCTGCGGTCGACGTTGCGCGCGATGCGGGTGATGGTGTCGTCGTCGAGGACGAGGCCCTGCGCGATCGGCGACCAGGCCTCGGTCGCGATGCCGTGCTCGGTGCCGTAGGCGCGGAGCTCCTGCTGCACGAGGTAGGGGTGCACCTCGATCTGGTTCACGGCCGGGACGATGGTCGCCTCGGCGCGGAGCCGGTTGAGGTGGTTGGTCTGGAAGTTGGAGACGCCGATCGCCTTCGCCTTGCCGCTGCGGTAGATCTCCTCCATCGCCTTCCAGGTCTCCAGGTAGTCGCCCACGTTCGGGAGCGGCCAGTGGATGAGGAAGAGGTCGACGTAGTCGAACTGCAGCTCGCCGAGGGTGACGTCGATCGCGGCGAGAGCGTCCTCGCGGGCGTGGAAGCCGTTGTTGAGCTTGCTGGTCACGAAGACCTCGGAGCGGTCGAGGCCGGAGGCGCGGACGGCCTCGCCGACGCCCGCCTCGTTGCCGTACATCTCGGCGGTGTCGATGTGGCGGTAGCCGACCTCGAGGGCCGCCAGGGTCGCGTCCTTGGTCTCGGCCGGGTCGATCTGGAACACGCCGAAGCCCAGCTGCGGGATCTCCACGCCGTTGTTCAGGGTGATCGTGGGGACCGTTGCGGTGTCGTCGCTCATGAGCGAGTACGTCCTTTCGTCGGGGCGAAGGCGCAGTGGAGCCGCGCCGTCGTGCCTCCAGTCCATCGCCTGCGGCTCTCAGCATCAACCCCTTGCGCGCTCGGCGGACATCCAGCTTCCCCGCGGAGGAGGAGTCGGATCCCCTGAGCAGAGGTGCGCCCGCTCCGGGAACGCCGAAGGCCCCCGGCACGGATGCCGGGGGCCTTCGGGGAGCGCGACTTACGCGCGGGACTTGCGGCCGACGATCGCGCCGTAGATGAGGAGGACGACGATCGCACCGACGACGGAGACGATGATGCTCACGATGTTGATGCCGTTGACGGCGTCCTGGATGCCGAACAGCGTGCTGAGGAAGCCGCCGAGCAGCGCGCCCACGATGCCGAGGACGATCGTGATGATCCATCCGCCGCCCTGCTTGCCCGGGAGGATGAGCTTGGCGAGCGCCCCGGCGATGAGGCCGAGGATGATCCAGCTGATGATGCCCATGAGGTTTCTCCTTCAGTTCGTGCTCGATCGGCCGTTCCGATGCGAGCGGAGACACCGGCGGGCCGGTGTCCTGTGAGTCGTGGAAGCGGGGGTCAGCGGAGGCGGCGCTGCACCTTGTCGCGGGCCTTGCTCGCGATGGCGGTGAGCTGCTTGGCCTCGCGCTTGGAGGTCTTCTTGAGCTTCTTGCGGGTCTTCTTCGTGGCCGGGTCGTTCCACACGCCGAGTGCGAGGTGGCGCAGCTCTTCGTAGCGGCCACGGCCGGCGCGGGAGCCGAACACGTAGGCGGTGAAGGCGACCAGTGCCAGCAGGACGAGGCGGGGATTCATGCGGTGGCCCTTCCATCGGAGAGCACCGGGTCGTGCTCGACACCCATTTGACTCTCCTGCGCAATCCGTGACAAACCACGGCCCGACCATTGACAGGGACCCCTCGCATCGTGTTCCGCGTGCGCGTGTACCCGATTCAGCCGCAGGCCGGAGACGTCTCGGCCGGGAAGCGAGCGTGGAGGTAGTGGCCGTAGCCGCCCTCGACCCGGTTGTCGCGGCGGCCGGAGGTGACCACCTCGCCGCGGTCCGTCGCTCCGACCCGGGCGCCGCTCGCGCGCAGCCGCTCGACGAGCAGGACGTCCTCGTGCAGCGGCTCCCGGCCGAAGCCGCCCGCCGCGAGGTATGCGCTCGCGCGGACGCCGAGGTTCGCGCCGTGGATGCTGCCGATCGACTCCTCCCGCGCGCGGACGTCTCGCCAGCGCGAGTAGGCGCCGGGGGAGAGGTCGGCCGGGTCGGGCCGGACCGTGCCGATCAGCGCGTCGTGCCGTCGGGCGTGCTCGACGTGGGCGGCCAGCCAGTCGCGGGGGACCACGGTGTCGGCGTCGGTGTTGGCGATCCACACCTGCTCGAGCGGAGCGGTGACGGAGGAGAGGGCGTGCGCGATCCCGGCGGAGCGGGCGGCGCCGACTCCGCAGCGGGCGAGCTCCAGCACCTCGGCGCCGGCGGCACGGGCCCGCTCGACGGTCGCGTCGGAGCAGCCGTCCGCGGCGACCACGAGGCGCATCCCGATGCCGGCCGCCCGGTGGGCGAGGTGGGTCGCACTGGCCTGGACGGAGGCGATCAGGCCGCCGATCCGCTCCTCCTCGTCGCGCGCGGGCACGACGACCAGCACCTGCGCGAGCCGGCTCACACCAGCCCCGTCCGGCGGGCGACCGAGCGGGAGTCGCGGGCGTGGACCTCGAGCAGGACGTCCTCCTCCTCGTGGCGGGCGAGGCGGTGCAGGCCCAGCTCGGCCACGGCGGACTGCACGGCGTCGCCGCCCAGAGCGAGCCCCTCGATCGGATGCCGCCAGTGCACGGTGACGAGCTCCCCAGCGGGGGCGAGGGCGTCGCGGATGGTGCGCAGCACGCCGGGGAGGGCGTCGCCGAGGTAGTAGCCGACCTCCGAGAGCACGACCAGGTCGAACGGACCCTCCGGCACGCCGCGGGTGATGTCGTGGTGGTCGACCCGCACGTGCTCGAGCGGAGCGAGGCGGCGGGCGGCGCGCTCGACGGCGGCGCTCGACACGTCGATCGCCAGCAGGCTGTCGGCCCGGTCGGCCAGCGCCTCCGCCAGCACGCCGATCGAGGCGCCGATCTCCAGCACCGAGCCGTAGCGCTGCTCCGGCAGGCTCGCGAGGGTCAGGGCGCGCTTGCGCTGCTCGTACCAGCGGCTCGTGTACCCCCACGGGTCCTCGTGGCGGGCATACAGCTCGTCGAAGTAGCTCATGCGATCCTCACCAGCCGGTCGTCCCCGGTGAAGGTGCGCAGGAAGAGCGGATGGAGCACCGGACCGGTCCCGTCGGGCCCGGGGCGGGTCTGGCTGGGGTAGCGGGAGCGGGCACGGCGGGTGCGCTCGAGCAGCTCGTCGTCGAGCGGCAGGCGCACGAGGTCGCCCCACGGCACCTCGGGGTCCTCCGGGACCGCCCAGTGCCACAGCCAGATCGGCGCGGCGAGCAGCGGCTGCCCGAGCTCGCGCGCGACCTCCGCGCAGATCTCGCCGACCACGCGGTGGTCCCGGTGCCCGTCCCCGGTCCAGGTGGAGAGGAGCAGGACGGTCCCGGGGGCGCCGGCCGCCCGCTCGCGCACCTCGCGTGCGATGCGCTCGTGGTGCTCCGGGGTCGCCGAGTCCGGCACGTCGAGGAAGGCGAGCCCGATGCCGGGGCCGAGCTCCGCCAGTGCGTCCGAGGCCTCCCGCCGGCGCTCGGCAGCGAGGTCCGCGTCCCGCTCCCCGTGGGCCGCGGCTCCGTCGGTCACGACGACGACGTCGACCGCGATCCCGCGCCGACGCGCGAGCGCGATGGTGCCGCCGCAGCCGAGGGTCTCGTCGTCGGCGTGCGCCACGACCACCAGGACGCGCCGGATCCCGTCGGGCAGGGTCAGCTCCGGGAGGCGGTCGCGGCGGCCGTCCGCGGTCCAGCGCTCGAGAGGAGTGCCCTCGAGGCGCCCGTCGAAGGGCCGGCTCACCAGGAGGCCGCCTCGCCCGAGGCGAGCACGGCGCGGCCGAGAGCGGCGTCGTCGCGCTCGGCGTGGTGCTGGCGGACGTAGAGCGCGAGGTCGGCGACGCGCTTGGCGTGCTCGGCGTCGAGGGCGAGCGGAGCCGGGCCGAGCGCGCGGCCGGCGCGGAGCAGGATCTCCTCGACCGCTCCGGCGACGCTCGCCCGCACGCGCTTGGCGAGCAGTGAGCCGCGGGGGCCGTCGGCCTCGCCCGCGTCGACCGCCGCGGCGGCCTCGTCCAGCGCCCGGCGCGACGCGGAGAGCGCCGTGTCGATCGCTCCGAGGTGGGCCAGGAGGTGCGGGTCCTCGCGTCGGGCTGCCGCTGCCGCGACGGCCGCCGCGACTCCGAGGGCTCCGCCGTGCCAGCAGGCGGCGACGCCGATGCCGCCCCAGGCGAAGCCGGGCCGCGAGAGGTACCAGCCGGCGTCCCCCACGGGGACGGCGCGGGTGCCGGAGAAGCGGACCGGTCCGCTGGGCACCTCCGTCAGGCCCCGCGCGTGCCAGGCGTCCTGCTCCGGCGTCGCCGACCCGTCGCGCAGCGCCACGGCGAAGAGGCGGCGCTCGCCGGAGGCGTCGCCGACGTGGGCGGTGACGAGGGCGGCGTCGAGGCGGTCGGCCAGCGAGCACCAGGGCTTCACTCCGTCGAGCAGCCAGTCGCCGTCGCTCTCGCGCGCGACCAGAGGATCCCCGCCGCCCTCGGCCGCGAAGACCCCCCAGGCGGCGTCGGCGGCGACTCCGAGTCCGGACGGGTCGAGCTCCGCCTCGCCGAGGATCGCGAGAGCGTCGAGGTGCGGCTCCACCGCGCGCGCGACGCCGAGGTCGTGCCGAGCCAGGCGCTCGAGGAGACCGTGCAGCTCGGCGGTGCGACCGGTGCCGGGCCGGGGCGCGTCGGCGCTCAGACCGCGCGCGAAGCCGAGCGCGCCGTCGACGTCGTGGGGGAGGAGAGAGGAGGAGTGCTGGTCCATCGCCTCCGAAACTACGCAGTCGAGCGGGCGGCGTCCGGCGATTGTCCCCGAACGGACGGGGTGCTAAGCGTCAGATGTCAAGGTCGTTGATCCTGTGCAGGAGAGAGGCGAAGAGCTCGACGTCGGCGAGCGCCCAGCTGCGCAGCTCCTCGTGCATCAGCGCCTGGTTCGAGCTGCGGATCTCGCGCAGCCGCGCGGCGGTCGCCGGAGTCACCGAGAGGATCGTGGCGCGGCCGTCCTGCGGGTCGGGGGTGCGCTCGAGGAAGCCGAGGCGGTCGAGCGCCGTGATCTGGCGGCTGAGCGCCGACTTGTCCATCTCGAGGAGCTCGGCCAGCACGCCCGAGTGCACGGGTCCGCGGCGCTCGAGCGCCGAGATCGTCTTGTAGCCCAGTGGCGTCAGCTCCGGGTGGAGACGCTCGGCGTAGGAGCGCATCGCCGCCCGCACACGGTTGAAGAGGGTGCTGAGCTCGCCCTCCACCGAGGCGATCGCGGAGTCGACGTCGCGGGCGGAGTCGGGGGTCGGGCCGGTCATGCCTCCAGCATCCCGCGCGAGGACCCTCCTCCTCGACTTGCGCCCGCGCGCCGCGATGACGTACGCTTCCCGAAGCCAAAGACCGCCGGTTTCCGGTGTGCGCACGAGCAGGGCCCCGGCCCCGCGGATCGCCACCGGACGAAGGATTCGCGAAGCGAATTGCCCGCGCAGGTGCACGAGTTCAGTTCCGCCTCACCGCGATCCCGAAGCTCCGCGCCCCTGTGCCGGAGCTTTTTTCTTTGCCTGCCTTCGGGCTACCGGCACGAGAATTCACAGGAGTAGCCATGGCGAACAAGGAAGCCTCGGTTGCCGAACTCACGGAGAAGTTCCAGAGCTCGACGGCCGTTCTGCTGACCGAGTACCGCGGTCTCACTGTTGCTCAGCTCAAGACGCTGCGCAAGGACATCAGTGAGCACGCAACCTACGCCGTGGTGAAGAACACGCTGACCAAGATCGCGGCGAACAACGCCGGTATCTCGTCCTTCGACGACGAGCTCGCTGGCCCCTCGGCCATCGCGTTCGTGCACGGCGACCCTGTCGCCGTCGCGAAGTCGCTGCGTGCCTTCGCCAAGGCAAACCCTCTCCTCGTGGTCAAGGGCGGTTACTTCGACGGTAACCCGCTGACCGCAGAAGAGGTGGGCAAGCTCGCCGACCTCGAGTCCCGCGAAGTTCTGCTCGGCAAGCTCGCCGGCGCCTTCAAGGCCTCGCTGTTCGGCGCCGCATATCTGTTCAACGCTCCGCTCTCGAAGGCCGTTCGCACGGTCGAGGCGCTGCGCGAGAAGCAGGAGTCCGCGAGCTGACGTCTTCCCCTTCCGGGAAGCAGTGCGCGCGCGGTTCGTAGACAAAGAAAAACAAGGAGAAAAATCATGGCAAAGCTCACGCAGGACGAGCTCATCGAGGCCTTCAAGGAGCTCACGCTCATCGAGCTCTCGGAGTTCGTCAAGAAGTTCGAAGAGGTCTTCGAGGTCACCGCTGCGGCGCCCGTCGCCGCCGCCGGTGTGGCCGGCCCGGCCGCCCCCGCCGAAGAGGTCGAGGAGCAGACCGAGTTCGACGTCGTGCTCGAGGCCGCCGGCGAGAAGAAGATCCAGGTCATCAAGGAGGTGCGCGCCCTCACCAGCCTCGGCCTCGGTGAGGCGAAGGCGCTCGTCGACGGTGCCCCCAAGGCGGTCCTCGAGGCCGTCAACAAGGAGACCGCCGAGAAGGCCAAGGCTCAGCTCGAGGGCGCCGGCGCGACCGTCACCGTCAAGTAATCCCCTTCACCCGTCGCGGGTGCCGGCTCCGGTCGGTCGCTCGTCAGGGTGACGCAGGCGCGCCTGCAGACGCAGGGCGTCGTCTCCTCGGAGGCGGCGCCCTTCGTCGTTCCCGGCCGTTGGCGGCGCGCGCCCCTAGGATCGGAGCGTGACTGCTCACGATCTGCTCGCCGGGCTCCCCGCCCGCGACGTCCCGCCCAGCGAGGTCTCGCTCAGCGAGCTCCTGAGCGACTTCGTCTCGGTGACGCACCGGATCACCCGCCTCGCCGCCCAGGCGACCGGCAACCAGGAGTCGCAGGCCGTCTGGCGCACGCTCTCGGTGCTCCTCTCGATGGGCCCGATGCGCCTGGGGGAGCTCGCCTCCCAGAGCCGCGTCTCGCAGCCCACGATGACCAAGATCGTGAAGAACCTCGTCGAGACCGGCTGGCTCGACCGCATCGCCGATCCCCTCGACGCGCGCGCCTGGCAGATCCGCCTGGCTCCCGCCGGCGCGGACGCGCTGAACGCCTGGCGGACCGACCTCGGCGACGCGCTGACGCCGATCTTCGCCGATCTGACTCCGGAGGACCGCCGCGTCCTCGAGCGCGCCGTCGAGATCATGCACGAGCGCCTCGTCGTCGGCCCGCGCGACTGACCCCCTCCCGCACGGTTCCGCCGCGCGGCACACTGGTCGCGTGCAGATGCGACTCGAGCTCGTCCCCCTCCCCGTCAGCGACGTCGACCGCGCGGTCGCCTTCTACACGGAGGTGATGGGCTTCCACCTCGACCACGACGTGCGGCCCTCCGCCGCGATGCGCGTGGTCCAGCTCACCCCGCCCGGCTCGGCCTGCTCGATCGTGGTCGGCAGCGGGATGGGCCCCGGTCCGGAGGAGGGCGTCGTCCGCTCCCTCCACCTCGTCGTCGACGACATCGCCGCCGCTCGCGCGGAGCTCGTCGGCCGCTCGCTCGAGATCAGCGAGGTCCAGGACCTGGGCGGCGTGCAGTACGCGTACTTCGCCGATCCGGACGGCAACACCTGGGCGCTCCAGGAGATCGGGAGCAGGACGCCCCCGGAGTGAGTCAGTCCTCGGGCCAGCGGACCCGGGCGTCGACGTCCGGGTGCTTGCGCAGCCAGGCCGCGACGAAGGGGCAGCGCGGGACGACCGTGCCGCCCGCCTCCGTGATCGCGGTGACCGCGGCCCGCGCGAGGATGCTCCCGAGGCCGTGGCCCTCCCACGCGTCGTCGACGACGGTGTGGGTGAGCGTCACCTCGTCGCCCTGGCGGGTGTACGCGGCGAAGCCGGCCGGGGTGCCGCCGACCTCGATCACGAAGCGGGACCGCTCGGGGACGTCGCGGACGGTGGGGGTGTCGGAGTCGCTCATGCTCCGATTCTCGCTCCCCGCGGCGCCGAGGTGCTGGTGCGGATCACCAGCGAGGCGGGGATCAGCGTGTGGCGGGCCGGGGGAGGGGGCTCGCCGCGACCGAGGGCGGCCAGCGCGTCCAGCACCAGCGCGACCGCGAGCTCGCCCTGCTGACGCGGGTCCTGGCGGATCGAGCTGAGACCGAAGAGCTCGGCGAGGGGGTGGTCGTCGATCCCGATGACGGAGACGTCCTCGGGCACCGAGAGGCCGAGCTCGCGCGCCGCGAGGATGATCCCGATCGCGATCTCGTCGGAGGCGGCGAAGATCGCCGTCGGCCGGGTCCGCGGGTCGCCGAGGACCTGCCGTCCGGCGCTGTGCCCGCCGGGGATGTCGAAGGTGGTGGGCACGATGTCCTGCGCGCCCGGCTCGAGGCCGGCGGCGGCGAGCGCCTGGCGGAAGCCGTCGCGGCGCTGCGTGTGGACGTGGAAGTCCATCTCCTCCTCCGCGAGCCCGCCGATGTGGACGACCCGCTCATGGCCGAGGGAGAGCAGGTGCTCCGTGGCGAGGCGGGAGGCGGCGACGTCGTCGATGCTGAAGGTGGGGATGCCGGGGAGCTCGCCGCCTATGCCGACGATGGGCTTGCCCAGGGCGAGGAGCGCCTCCGTCTCGTGCGGCGATATCTCGAGGGTGACGGCGACGATCGCGTCGACGCGCTTGCGGACGAGGTAGTACTCGAACACGCTCCGGCGGGCGTCGAGGTGCTTGTCGATGTTGTAGAGGAGCAGGTCGTAGCCGGCGGCGAGCAGGGCGCGCTCGATGCCCTCGATGATCCCGGCGAAGAACCACTGGTTGATGATCGGGATGATCACGGCGATGTTGTTGCTGCGGCCGGTGACGAGGCTGGAGGCGTTGGCGGAGACGACGTAGCCCAGGCTCGTCGCGGCGCGCTCGACGCGCTGCTTCGTCCCCGCGGAGACGTAGCCCCGGCCGCTGAGCGCGCGCGAGACCGTCGCCTTCGACACTCCTGCGAGCTCGGCCACCTCTTCGATGCCTGGCACGGCGTTCCTCCCGACCGTCCGGCCTCGATGCTGGAAACGGTTCCAGGAAGTTATACCCCGCCCGGCGGCCGGGCGTCGCGCCGAGATCGACCTCCGCCCGGCCCGGCCGCCGCGATCGCTGTTCTGACGCCGAATCGTTATCTCAGAGAGCGCTCTATCACCGGCGTTGTGCTTTCATCGTTCTTGTGGAAAGGTTTCCCTCCGTGGGAGCCCACCCACACGAATCCGGTGATCCGCTCGGAGTTCCTCCTGGCATCGCCATCACCAGCATCCGAGTCGTCGCGGCACACGCTTCGAGCCGCCACAGCCTCCCGATCCCGATCGGCGAGGAGCGGCCTGCTCGGCTGGTTCCACCACTCAATGAGGAGGAAGAATGCGGTCATCCCTGCACCGCCGTATCACCGTCCCGGTCGCCGTTCTGGCAGCGGCCGGCATCGCACTCGCGGGCTGCTCCAGCAGCAGTGACCCCAACGACCCGAACGCCGGCGGCGGCAGCTCGGCCGGCACGGTCGGCACCGCCGACGGCGTCGTCAACGTCTACGGCACCATCAACGGCGACGAGGCCACCCTTCTCGAGCAGTCCTGGGCGGACTGGGAGAAGGAGAGCGGCATCGAGATCAAGTACACGGGCGACAAGGAGTTCGAGAAGCAGATCGGCATCAAGGTCCAGGGTGGCGACACCCCCGACCTCGCGATCTTCCCGCAGCCGGGTCTGCTCGCCGACACCGTCGCCTCCGGCAAGGTGCAGGAGCTCCCCGAGGGCGCCCTCGCCAACGTCAAGCAGAACTGGTCCGAGGACTGGCAGAAGTACGGCCAGGTCGACGGCACCCAGTACGGCGCGCCGCTGATGGCGTCCGTCAAGGGCTACATCTGGTACTCCCCAGCCAAGTTCAAGGAGTGGGGCGTCTCCGTTCCCACGACGTGGGACGAGATGGAGGCGCTCGGCAAGACGATCGCCGAGAAGACCGGCGGACCGTCCTGGTGCGCGGGCTTCAACTCCGGTGAGGCCTCCGGCTGGCCCGGAACCGACTGGATCGAGGACGCCGTCCTCCGCGAGGCCGGCCCCGACGTCTACGACTCCTGGGTCGCGGGCGACACCCCCTTCACCGACCCGGCCATCAAGTCCGCGTTCGACTCCGTCGGATCGATCCTCCTCGACCCGACCCTCGTCAACGCCGGCTACGGCGATGTGAAGTCGATCAACTCCACCGCCTTCGGCGACGTCGCCCAGAACATGGCGAACGGCACCTGCGCGCTGACCCACCAGGCCTCGTTCTTCGAGGGCTTCCTGACCTCGGCCGGCGCCAACGTGGCCGAGGACGGCGACGTGTGGGCCTTCCTCACCCCGCCGGTCAAGGCCGACGACGCCCAGGCCGTCACCGGTGGTGGCGAGATGGTCGCCGCGTTCTCGAACGACGAGGACACCGCGAAGGTCCAGGAGTACCTGGCCAGCGCCGACTGGGCCAACAGCCGCGTCTCCCTCGGCGGCGTCATCTCCGCGAACACCGGTCTCGACCCGGCCAACGCGGGCAGCGACGTCCTGAAGGACTCCATCGCGATCCTCCAGAACCCGGACACCACGTTCCGCTTCGACGCGTCCGACCTCATGCCGAAGGCAGTGGGCTCGGACAGCTTCTTCAAGGGCATGGTCGACTGGATCGACGGCACGAGCACCGACCAGGCGCTCGAGGAGATCCAGGCCGGCTACACCTCCTAGCAGCGGAGCAGAGCCGCCGCTCCCGAGTGGCGGCTCAGCTGTGACGGCCCGGCCCCCGGATCCACGGATCCCGCGGCCGGGCCCCTCCTGAGTCCAGAGTCGCACTCGAAAGGGCGTCCATGTCCCCCATCACCATCTCGGGGTTCTTCCAATGGCTGGCGGGAATCCCGCCGCTCGCGCAGATCCCGCTCATCCTCCTGGCCTTCGCGGCCGTGGTGGCGCTCATCCTCTTCTTCGTCGAGATCGCGCCCCGCCGCGGCACCGGCTACACGGTCCTCCGGCTCGCGGTCACGGTCGTCCTGCCGGTCGTCCTCCTGCTGGTCTTCGGCCTCTACAACTCCGTCCTCTGGGTCGCGGTGGTGGCCGCCGTCATCGGCGGCGCGCTGTTCCTGCTCGACTTCCGGTCCCGCAAAGGCGCGGGCTACGGACTCCAGCTCATCGCGTTCATGGCACCGGCCGCCTTCTTCATCCTCATCGGCCTGATCTACCCGACGATCACGACGGCCATCAACGCGTTCATGAAGAACGACGGCTCCGGATTCGCCGGCATCGACAACTTCGTCTGGGTCTTCACCAGCCCCGACGGCATCACCGCCTTCCTCAACACGGTGGTCTGGGTGCTCCTGGCCCCGATCACGGCGACCGCGATCGGTCTCGCCTACGCGGTCTTCATCGACAAGAGCCGCGGCGAGAAGTTCTTCAAGCTGCTGGTCTTCATGCCGATGGCGATCTCGTTCGTCGGCGCGTCGATCATCTTCAAGTTCTTCTACGACGTGCGCCAGGGCGAGCAGATCGGCCTCCTCAACGGCATCCTCACCGCCTTCGGCGCCCCGCCGGTCGACTGGCTGGGACTCGAGCCGTGGAACACGCTGTTCCTCGTCGTCGTCCTCATCTGGACCCAGGCCGGATTCGCCATGACGGTGCTCTCCGCCGCCATCAAGGGCGTCCCCTCCGAGCAGCTCGAAGCGGCCTCGCTCGACGGAACCAGCGCGTGGCAGTCCTTCTGGAACGTCACCGTCCCCGGCATCCGCTCCTCGATCGTGGTCGTCCTCACGACGATCTCGATCGCGTCGCTGAAGGTCTTCGACATCGTCTCGGCGATGACCGGTGGCCGCTCCGACACCACGGTCCTCGCGTTCGAGATGGTCCGCCAGTTCCAGCTCGGCGCCCGCAGCGGCTACAGCGCGGCCCTCGCGGTCATCCTGTTCCTGCTCGTGCTCCCGATCGTCGTCTACAACGCCCGCCAGCTCGCCAAGCAGAGGGAGATCCGATGAGCGTCACGCCCACTCCGATCCAGGTTCCGGTCGACCGCAGCACCGAGCGCGCGCTCGCCCGCGGCGAGTCCAGGATCGAGGCGGCCAGCGGCAAGGTGAAGAAGGCGACGACGTCGCGCGGCGCCACCCTCGCCGCGCTGATCATCGCCGTCATCTGGACCGTCCCCACCCTCGGTCTGTTCATCTCGTCGTTCCGCCCCGCGAACGACATCAAGACGACCGGCTGGTGGACGATCTTCGCCAACCCCGGCTTCACCCTCGACAACTACGCGAACGCGCTCAACTCCGGCGACAGCCTGACCCTGGGCAAGGCGTTCGTGAACTCGCTGGTCATCACGCTGCCGGCGGCGCTGATCCCGATCACGATCGCCAGCCTCGCCGCCTACGCGTTCGCCTGGATCGACTTCAAGGGCCGCAACACGCTCTTCGTCCTCGTGTTCTCACTCCAGATCGTCCCCATCCAGATGGCGCTCGTGCCGCTGCTGCAGCTGTTCTCGGACGGCCTGCGCATCGGAGGGCTCTACATCCTCCCCGGCCTCGGGGTGAACGGGTTGGACGGCTCCTACGCGAAGGTGTGGATCGCGCACACGATCTTCGCGCTCCCGCTCGCGATCTTCATGCTCCACAACTTCATCTCCGAGATCCCCGGCGAGGTCATCGAAGCGGCACGAGTGGACGGCGCCGGACACGGCCAGATCTTCTTCCGCATCGTGCTCCCGCTCTCGGTCCCCGCCATCGCCTCCTTCGGCATCTTCCAGTTCCTCTGGGTCTGGAACGACCTGCTGGTCGCGACGGTCTTCACCTCCGGACAAGGGCTGCCGATCACGAAGGCGCTGCAGGACCTCACCGGCTCCTACGGCCAATCGTGGGAGCTGCTCACGGCCGGCGCGTTCATCTCGATCATCGTGCCGCTCATCGTGTTCTTCTCCCTCCAGAGGTTCTTCGTCCGCGGCCTCCTCGCCGGCGCCACCAAGGGCTGACGACCCGCGGGGGTG
>NZ_PSWE01000048.1:0-14237 GCF_002932195.1 Rathayibacter sp. AY1C4
CTCGGCGTCGACTGCGACGACTCCTGAGCACTCGCGAGCCCTCGCCCGGAGCCCCGCGCATGAGGGTCACCGACACCAGCGACCTGTGGTGGCGCACCGCCGTCTTCTACAACCTCGACGTGAAGACGTTCATGGACTGGGACGACGACGGCGTCGGCGACCTCGAGGGCCTCGTCCACCGGATCGACTACCTGGCCGAGCTCGGCGTCAGCTGCCTCTGGCTCGCGCCGTTCTACCGGTCCCCCGGCCGCGACAACGGCTACGACATCAGCGACTTCTACGGAGTGGACGAGCGCTTCGGGCACCACGGCGACGTCGTCGAGGTGATCCGGACCGCTCACGACCGCGGGATGCGCGTGATCGTCGACCTCGTCGTCAACCACACCTCGGACCAGCACCCCTGGTTCCAGGCCGCCCGCTCCTCCCCCGACAGCCCGTACCGCGACTACTACGTCTGGCGCGACGAGCCGCCCGCCGATCAGCCCGCGAACGTGTTCCCGGACGCGGAGGACGGCGTCTGGTTCCGCGACGAGGAGGCGGGCCAGTACTACCTGCACCACTTCTACCGGCACCAGCCCGACCTCAACACCGAGAACCCGGCCGTGCGCGACGAGATCGCGAAGCTCATCGGGTTCTGGCTGCAGCTGGGCGTCGACGGCTTCCGGGTCGACGCGGTGCCCTACCTGATCGAGCCCGGCGAACGCGACGAGCACGAGTGGCTGCGCCTGCTGCGCCGCTTCGTCTCGCGGCGCTCCGGCGAGGCGATGCTGCTGGGCGAGGTCAACGTGACCCGCGAGGAGCAGCTCGGCTTCTTCGGCGGCGAGGACGCGGACGAGCTGTCGATGCAGTTCGACTTCATCGGCAACCAGCGCCTCTACCTCGCGCTGGCCCGCGAGGAGGCGGCGCCGCTCGTCGAGGCGCTCGCGAGCCGCCCCGAGATCTCCGTCGGCAGTCAGTGGGCGAACTTCGCGCGCAACCACGACGAGCTCACCCTCGACCAGCTGAGCGACGACGAGCGCGACGAGGTCTTCGCGGCGTTCGCTCCGGAGCAGTCGCAGCGGATCCACGGGCGCGGCATCGTCCGCCGCCTCCCGCCGATGGTCGACGGCGACCCGCGCCGCGTCCGCCTGGTCCACAGCCTGGTCTTCTCGCTGCCCGGGACCCCGGTGCGCTACTACGGCGAGGAGATCGGGATGGGCGAGAACGCCGACATCCCGGGCCGCAGCGCCGTGCGGACCCCGATGCAGTGGAGCAGCGCCGCCAACGGCGGGTTCTCGCGCGCCGACGCCTCCGACCTGATCGCCGCCCCTCCCGGCGGCGGCTTCGGACCCGAGCACGTGAACGCGGCCGCGCAGCTCCAGGATCCGGACTCCCTCCTGGCCCACGTGAAGGGCCTCGCCTGGCTGTACCGGCGGTCGCCGGAGATCGGCTGGGGCGAGTACACGCACCTCCCCTGCGACGAGCCGAGCGTGCTCGCGCACCGGATGTCCGCGTCGACCGGCACGACCGTCGCGGTGCACAATCTGGCGTCGAACCCGCGCACGGCGCACCTGACGCTCCCCGACACCCCCGCCGGGGCGCGGCTGGTCGACTCCCTCGGCGGCGAGTCGCTCCCGCTCGGCGAGGACGGCGCCGTGTCGGTGCCCCTCGACGGCTACGGCGCGCGCTGGTTCCGAGTGGTCACGGAGGAGTCGCGCCGACTGGTGTGAGCGGAGCGGAGGGGCAGGGCTCTTCTCGACAGTCCAGGAGTCGTCGCAGTCGCGCTCGAGTGCGACAACTACTGGGCTCTCGAGGGAGGCGGGGCAGGGACGGAGGACAAAAGCACCCACCGCACGAAACGTTACGCACATCGGTCCACAGCATCGTTGACGCCGCCACCCTTCCCCGCCTACCGTGGAGCGCAACGTTTCGCCCCCGCCACCGCACCAGGAGGATCCGCATGGCCCCCACTCCGCCGAGCCACCGCGTCCTCGCGAGCGGCAGCCGCATCCCCGCCATCGGCGCCGGCACGTTCGGCTCCGACCGCTACGACGCCGAGACCGTCGGCCTCGCGGTCGAGCACTCCCTCCGCGCCGGCTTCCGCCTCCTCGACTGCGCCACCGTCTACGGCAACGAGCCGCGCGTCGGCCGGGCGATCGCCGACTCCGGAGTCGACCGCGACGAGCTCTTCGTCATGTCGAAGATCTGGAACGACGCGCACGAGCCCGCGGCGGCCGTCGCCTCCGTCGAGCGCTCGCTCGCCGATCTCGGCCTCGACGTGCTCGACGCCGTCTTCGTGCACTGGCCCTTCCCCAATCACCACCCGCCGCACGCCGAGACCGACGCGCGCGATCCGCACGCCCGCCCCTACGTCCACGAGGCGTTCCTCGAGACCTGGCGAGCGCTCGAGGGCCTGGTCGACCGGGGCCTCGTCCGGCACCTCGGCACCTCCAACGTCACGATCCCCAAGCTCGAGCGGATCCTCGCCGACGTCCGCATCGCCCCGCAGCTGAACGAGATGGAGCTGCACCCCTGCTTCCAGCAGCCGGAGCTGTTCCGCTTCTGCCTCGACCACCGCATCCAGCCGATCGGCTACTCGCCGCTGGGCTCGCCGTCGCGGCCCGAGCGCGATCGGGTGGAGGGCGACATCGTCGACATCGAGCACCCCGCGGTGCGGGCGATCGCCGACGAGCGGGGCGTGCATCCGGCCGTCGTGTGCCTCGCCTGGGCGGTGAACCGCGGCCAGATCCCGATCCCGTTCGCGGTGAAGCCGGAGCAGATCGAGGCGAACCTGGCCGCCGCCTCCCTGGTGCTCACGGCCGAGGAGCAGGAGGCGCTGCGCGGCGCCGAGCGCAACAACCGGCTGATCAAGGGCCAGGTCTTCCTCTGGCCCGGCAGCACCGGCTGGCTCGACCTGTGGGACGCCGACGGCACGATCCCGGGCTGGAGCGGCTACGGCTCGCCCCGCGCCACCCTGTGACGTGGCCACCTACAAGGACCTGCAGCGGCTGACCGGCCTCTCGCTCTCGACCATCTCGAAGCACTACAACGGGCTCCCCGTGCGCCCCGAGAACCGGACGGCGATCGAGGCGGCGGCCGCCGAGGTCGGCTTCCGGGTCAACGGCTTCGCTCGAGGCCTGCGCTCGCGGCGCTCCCGCACGGTCGGAGTGCTGCTGCCCGCCCTCGACAACGAGTTCCACCTCTCGATCATCGCGGGCCTCGAGCGGGCCCTGCGCGGAGAGGGCATCGGCGTGCTGGTCGGTGTGAGCCGCCCCGAGCCGGGAGCCGCGGTCGACCTGCTGCTCGAGAAGATGGTCGACGGGATCGTGGCGGTGCCGTCCGCGGGCGACGTCGACGCGCTGCGCCGCGCCTCCGAGCAGGGCACCCCCGTGGTGGCCGTCGACTGGATCGACGACGCACTGGTCACCGATCGCGTCGCGCTCGACAACGCGGGCGCCGGCGCCTCCGCCGCCCGCCACCTCCTCGACCACGGCCACCGCTCGATCGCGGTGCTCGGCGGGGAGGACGGAGTGTCCTCCACCCGGGAGCGGACCGCCGGCTTCCTCGCCGCCCTGGCCGAGCGCGGCGTGCACCCCGCCGCCGACGCCGTGGTGCGCGGCCCGCTGACGGTCGAGAGCGGGGTCGCCGCCGTCGAGCGGATCCTCGCCCTGAGCCCCCGGCCGACCGCCCTGTTCGCGAGCAACCGCGAGCTGACGGTCGGCGCCCTGATCGCCCTCGGCGACTCCGGGCTGCGCGTGCCGACGGACCTCTCCGTCGTCGGCTTCGACAACGTCGAGCTGGCCCGCGTGGTCCGCCCGCACCTGACCACGATCGCCCAGCCGACGGAGGCGATCGCCGCCGAGGCCGCCGCCCTAGTCCGCCTCCGCCTCGACTCCGGGGCGGAGCAGCCCGGCCCCCAGGAGCGGAGGCTTCCCGGCCGCCTGCTCGCCGGCTCGTCCGTCGCCCACCTCCACGACCTCTAGGAGCTCCTCTTGCTGACCACGACCCTCCTCCACCCCGAGATCCTGCACGCGCTCGCCCGCGCGGGCCACGGCTCCCGCGTCCTCATCGCCGACGGCAACTACCCCGTCGGCACCACGCTCGGACCGAACTCCGCCCTGGTGCACCTGAACCTCCGGCCCGACATGCTGACCGTCGACGAGATCCTCGACGCCCTGCTCTCGGCGATCGTCGTCGAGGAGGCGACGGTCATGACCCCCGCGCCCGGGATCGACGTCCCCGCGCAGGACGCCTTCCGCCGGTCCCTCGACGGCGTCCCCTTCACCTCGCTCGAGCGGCACGCCTTCTACGCCGAGGCGCGCACGCCCGACGTCGCGCTCACCATCGCCTCGGGCGACCGCCGCATCTACGCGAACCTCATCCTCACGATCGGCGTGCGCCCGGCCGACGCGTCCTGAGCGGGCGGGCGGGGCGTCGCCCCGCCCGACCCACTCCCTGAGAGTCCACGAGGCGTTCTCACGGCCGGCATCCCTACTCTGGTCGGCGTGGATCTCGACACCCTCCTCAACATCGGCCTCGTCGTGCTGTTCGTCCTCCTCGGAGGCGTCTTCGCGGGCACCGAGATGGCCATCGTCAGCCTCCGCGAGAGCCAGGTCCGCGCGATCGAGGCCGGCAGCGAGCGCGGCCGGCGCATCGCCGAGCTCGTCCGCAATCCCAACACGTTCCTCTCCGCGGTCCAGATCGGTGTCACGCTCGCCGGCTTCTTCTCCTCGGCGTACGGCGCCTCGACCATCGCGCCCGACCTCGTGCCGCCGCTGCAGTCGCTCGGCCTCTCGGCCTCCGCCGCCTCGACCGTCGCCCTGATCCTGATGACCCTCGTCATCGCGTACCTCTCCCTGGTGCTGGGCGAGCTGGTCCCCAAGCGCCTGGCGATGCAGAAGTCCGTCGCGTTCACCAAGGCCCTCGCGCCCCCGCTCAACGCCCTGGCGCGCCTGATGCGCCCCGTGATCTGGCTGCTGTCCGTCTCGACCGACGCCGTCGTCCGCCTCCTCGGCGCCGACCCGCGCGAGAAGGGCGAGAGCGTCTCGGCCGACGAGGTGCGCGACATGATCTCCAGCAACACCGAGATCCACGAGGACAGCCGCCGGCTGCTCACCGACATCTTCCGCGCGGACGACCGCCGCGTCGCCGAGGTGATGCGCCCGCGCCCGGACGTCGACTTCCTCCGCGGCGCGCTCAGCGTGGCCGAGGGCTACGCGGCGGTCCTCGACCAGCCGCACTCGCGCTACCCGGTGGTCGGCGACGACTTCGACGACGTGCTCGGCTTCGTCCACGTGCGCGACCTGATGTCCGCGTTCCCGGAGGCGGGCCGCGCCGGCACCGCGAGCAGCGTCGCCGACATCACCCGCCCGATCCTCGCGGTCCCCGGTACGACGAAGGTGCTCGCGGCCCTGCGCACCATGCGGCAGGACGGCCACCAGATCGCCGTCGTCATCGACGAGTACGGAGGGACCGACGGCATCATCACGCTGGAGGACCTGCTCGAGGAGCTCGTCGGCGAGATCTACGACGAGTACGACGGCGCCCGCCAGGCGGTCGACGCGAAGGCGGCCGAGCAGCTGCACGACGTCGACGGCGGGATGATCCTCGAGGACCTGGCGGAGCAGCTGGGCATCGAGCTGCCCGAGGGTCCGTACGAGACGGTCGGCGGGTTCGTCCTCGACCGGATCGGCCGTGTGGCCGTCGTGGGCGACTCCGTGCTCGTCGGCGACCACCTGCTCCGCGTGGCCGAGACGGACCGCTACCGCATCTCGCGGCTGACCCTCGTGCCGCAGCCCGCATCGGAGCCGAGCCCGCCGACGGCGCCCGCCGTCTGACGGGCGACCGGCCGCGCCTAGGGCAGAGGGCCCTCCACCCAGCGCGTGGCGGCGCGGCCGCGGGCTCCGGGCTGCGCGATCCACAGTCCGCCGGCGTGCGGATGACGCGTCCGTTCGTCCGCCGAGAGGTCGCGTGATGCGGAGGTGACGACCGCGATGTCCAGGTCCTCCCCCGCGAAGGCGATGCTGGAGGAGTGCGGGGCGTCGATCCTGATGCCCTCGCCCTCGACCGGGCTGCCGTCGGCCTCGAACACCCGAACGCCGCTCCCGCCCCAGACCGCGACCCACACGCGGCCGTCGGCGTCCACGGTCAGTCCGTCGGCGAACACGCCCTCCTCGAGCTCGACGAACGGCTCGCGCGGGCCGTGCTCGGCGTCCGCGTAGGAGCGGCGGTGGATCACGCCCGACTCGGTGTCGGCCGAGTACAGCACAGAGCCGTCCGGCGAGAAGCCGAGTCCGTTCGAGAGCCGCAGGTCGTCGTCGAGCACGGTGACGGATCCGTCGTGCTCGATGCGCAGCAGGACGTCGTCGCCCGCCGACTCGCCGAGGGTCAGCGAGCCGACCAGGAGGCGCCCCTGCGGGTCGATCGTGCCGTCATTGAAGCGGTGCCCCTCCGGCAGCAGCCCGGAGCCGCGCGTGAGGGAGCCGTCGACCTCCAGGATCGCGAGCCGCCGGGTCAGCGCGACGAGCGTCCGCCCGTCGCCCAGGGGCAGCGCGGCGCCGACCTGCTCGCCGACGTCGGTGCGCGAGATCGCTCCGATCCCCTCCGCGGTGACGGGGGCGGACAGGACCGCGCCGGCCTCGATGTCGACCCAGGTGAGGCGGGCGGTGTCCGGATCCCAGACGGGCCCCTCGCTGAGGACGTAGGTGGGGGTGCCCGCGGGCGTCGCGTCGATCATGCCTCCACGCTAGGCCGAGGAGGCGGGCGGTGTCAGGCCCCGCGGGACGGATCCGGGCTCGCGTCCACCGCGCCCCGCTCCGGATCCGTACCGATGAGCTCCGCGCCGCGCTCCGCCCCCGGGTGGGCACCGGTCCCCGGAATACACCCGCTCGGCGGTCCGTGACAAGGGGTGAATAGCCCGGCGATATGGAGCCGCCCGCGGGTCTAGTGTCGTCTCGCCGCGCTCGGGACAGCGTTCCTCCGCAACGACGCCGGGGCGACAGGAAGGCGCTCGCCATGTCGACATCCACCAGTCCGCGCGGCCCGGTCCGGAGCCTCGTGCCCGCCCGCATCGACAGGCTCCCCTGGACCCGCTTCCACTGGTCGATCGTCGTCGGCCTCGGCTTCTCGTGGGTGCTGGACGGACTCGAGATCCAGATCGTCGCCTCCGCCGGCTTCGCGAAGGAGTTCGGGCTCTCGGCCTTCGAGGTCGGCCTGCTCGGCACGATCTACCTGTGCGGACAGATCGCGGGCGCCCTGATCTTCGGGCGGCTGAGCGACAAGCTCGGGCGGCGCAAGCTGTTCATCCTGACGCTCGTCATCTACCTGGTCGCCAGCGGCCTGGCGGGACTCGCGCCGAACTACGTCTTCCTCGCCGTGTTCCGCTTCTTCGCGGGCATGGGGATCGGCGGCGAGTACGCGGCGATCAACTCCGCGATCGACGAGCTCATCCCCTCCAAGTACCGCGGCCGCGTCGACATCGCGATCAACGGCACGTACTGGGGCGGCGCGGCTCTGGGTTCCGCGGCCAACCTGTTCTTCCTGAACGACGCGCTCTTCGCCGAGAACGTCGGCTGGCGCCTCGGCTTCTTCCTCGGCCCGATCCTCGGACTGGCGATCATCTACCTCCGCCGCCACATCCCCGAGAGCCCCCGCTGGCTGATGACGCACGGCCGCGAGGAGGAGGCGGAGCGCACCGTCGACGAGATCGAGCGCCGAGTGGAGGCGGAGGGCGGCGTGCTCGAGCCTGTCGACGACGCGAAGGCGATCACCGTGAAGGCGACGGAGAGCATCCCGTTCCGCACCATCGCCCGGGTGCTGCTGCGGCAGTACCCGAAGCGGACGCTGGTGGGCGCGACGATGATGATTACCCAGTCGTTCCTCTACAACGCGATCTTCTTCACCTACGCGCTGGTGCTCGAGAACTTCTACGGAGTCGAGCAGAGCGCGATCTCGTACTTCTTCTTCCCGTTCGCGATCGGCAACCTCGTCGGGCCGCTGGTGCTCGGCCACCTGTTCGACGTGTGGGGCCGGCGGAAGATGATCTTCCTCACCTACGGAGTCTCAGGAGCGGTCCTGGCCGTCTCGGCGGTCCTCTTCAGCATGGACGTCCTGACCGCGACCACGCAGACGATCCTCTGGTGCGTGTCGTTCTTCTTCGCCTCCGCCGGAGCCTCGAGCGCCTACCTCACCGTGAGCGAGATCTTCCCGCTCGAGCTGCGCAGCCAGGCGATCTCGTACTTCTTCACCCTCGGCCAGATCGCCGGAGCGGTCGCCCCCGCCCTCTACGGCGCCCTGATCGGCGACGGCAGCGACCGCGGCCCGCTGACGATCGGCTACTTCGTCGGCGCCGCCGTGATGATCCTCGGCGGCGTGATCGCCCTGATCTTCGGCGTCGACGCCGAGCGCCGCAGCCTCGAGAGCATCACCGAGCCCCTGTCGACCGTGAAGTCCTGAGGGCGGATCGCCGCGAGGCAGGGAGCCGTTCCGAGGCGTCTCGGAGCCGGCGTCTCGGGGCCGGCGTGGGCCGGCGTCAGTGGGCCGGGCGGTACCCGGTCCGGTCGTCGGGTGTGATCGAGCGGAGGACGCGGGCGGGGACGCCGGCCGCGATGGTGAGCGGAGGGACGTCGCGGGTGACGACGCTGCCCGAGCCGATCACGGCCCCGTCGCCGATGGTGACGCCCTGGTTGATCGTGACGCCGCCGCCGATCCAGACGCCGTCGCCGACGACGACCGGCTTCGCAGTGCAGGCGCCGGCGGCGCGCTCGGCCGGGTCGAGGGCGTGGTTCGACGTGTAGATCGCGACGCGGGGGCCGAACAGCACGTCGTCGCCGATCGTGATGGGGGCGCCGTCGAGCAGGATGCAGTCGAAGTTCGCGTAGAAGCGGTCGCCGATCGTGATGTTGAACCCGAACTCGCAGCGGAACGTCGGCTCGAGGTGCGCGTCCGCGCCCACGGAGGCGACGAGCTCTCGGAGCAGTGCCTCCCGCTCGACCGGCGGACGCCCGAAGCTCGCGTTGTACGCGTTCGAGGCGAGGACCGCCCGCTCGCGCGCGGCGACGAGCTCGGGGGTCATGTCGTCGTACACGGCGCCGGTCAGGATGTGCGCGCGCTGGTCCTCGAGGGTCATCGTCGTCCGTTCGTCGGTGTCGGCGCCCCGACGGGCGCCCGCCGCCCACGCTACGGGGCCGCCGCGCGCCGGGACACCGCCTCCTCCGCCGACGCACCGCTCCTGCAGCGGTGTCTCGATGACGGAGCGGCGTCTCGGCGCCATCCCGCAGCAGGAGCGGCACCTCCGCGCCGCCACTCCCCGCCGCGCAGCAGGCGTCAGCCCACGTGCACGCCCGGCCGGCGGTCCCGGCGGGACTCCGCGCGGCGGAGGACCTCGCGGGTGACGGGGGCGACCTCGCCGGTGCCGGTGATGAGGAAGCGGAACATGTTCGAGATGGGGCCGCCCTCGGTCCACTCGAAGTAGACGTCCGGGATCACGCCGGTGAGGTCGCGGATCTCGAGCAGCACCGTGGCGATGGTGTTCGGGATGTTGCCGCTGGTCACCGTGAGCACGCGGAAGCCGTGGCAGACGCGGCCCTGCACGACCAGGTCCTCCTCGAAGTCGGAGGAGTCGGTGGTGTGCACCTCGAGGAAGAGCACCGGCCCGCGCATGGGCAGGTTGCTGTCGCGCTGCTCCTCCGCCAGCTTGTCCCGGTACTCGGCCTCGGAGCCGTCGTCGGGCTCGTTCGCGAGGATGCGGATCACGCCGTAGTCGTCGGCGTCCGTGGTGAGGAAGTCGATCGCGGCGGCGTCGAACACCACGGAGGTGGCGCGCAGCTGGAACGAGCGGTGCACGCGCGAGACGAGCGAGACCGCGAGGATGCCGACGATGAAGACCGCCGCGATCCGCACGCCGTCGGGCCGCTCGACCACGTTCACGACCGTCGTGTAGACGAAGACCAGCGCGATGACCGCGAAGCCCACGGCGCGCTTGCGCTGCTTCCTGCGCTTCGCCGAGAGGAACACGGCGACGGACGCGGAGGTGATCAGCACCAGCACGCCGGTCGCGTAGGCGCCGCCCTGCGCGTCGACGTCGGCGCGGAAGAGGATCGTGATGACGAAGGCGACGACGGTGAAGACCAGCACGAGCGGACGGACGGCGCCGGCCCACTGGGGAGCCATGCCGTAGCGGGGCAGGTAGCGCGGGACGATGTTGAGCAGGCCGGCCAGCGCGGAGGCGCCCGCGAACCAGAGGATGCAGATCGTCGCGATGTCGTAGACCGTGCCGAAGCCCTCGCCGAGGTACTCGTGCGCGAGGTAGGCCAGCGCGCGGCCGTTGGCCTCGCCGCCCGGCTGGAACTGCGCCTGCGGGATGAGCAGCGTGGTGACGAAGCTCGAGGTGATGAGGAACGCCGACATCGTGACGGCGGCGGTGATGAGCAGCCGCTTCGCCCCGCGGATGCGGCCGACCGGGGCGTCCTCGGTGTCGCCCGCGTCGCCGCGGATCTGCGGCATGACCGCGACCCCGGTCTCGAAGCCGGAGAGCCCGAGCGCGAGCTTGGGGAACACGATGAGCGCGATGCCGACCATGATCAGCGGATTCCCGTGCTGGGTCGTGAGCGCCGACCACCAGTCGCCGATGACGACGGGGTTCTCGGCCACGTGCCCGATCGCCACGGCGATCACGATCGCGTTGAGCAGGAGGAACACGGCCACGAGCACGACCGCGATCGAGATGGCCTCGCGGAACCCGCGCAGGAACACGATCCCCAGCAGGGCGATCAGCCCCAGCGTGAGCGGCACCTCCGCCCCGTGGAACCAGGCGGGGGCGAACGGGTTCTCGACCGCGTGCGCCGTCGCGTCGGCCGCCGAGAGGGTGATCGTGATCATGAAGTCGGTGGCCGCGAACCCCAGCAGCACGAGCACGAAGAGCTTGCCGCCCCACCAGGGCAGCAGGCGCTCGAGCATCGCGATCGACCCCTCGCCGCGGAAGCTCTCGCGGGCCACGCGGCGGTAGACGGGGAGCGCGCCGAGGAGCGTCAGCACCACCAGGACGATCGTCGCGAGCGGAGAGACGAGGCCCGCGGCGAGCGCCGCGATGGCCGGCTGGTAGCCGAGGGTCGAGAAGTAGTCGACGCCGGTGAGGCACATGACGCGCCACCACGAGTGCGTCCTGCCGGTGGCCGCGTGGGGGCCGGGGTGCGCTCCGGAGTCGTCGCGGAGGCCCTCGAGGAGCCACGCCTTCACCCCGCCCGCGCGCGCGGAGGAGAGAGGGGAGGGTTCGAGGGCGTCGGGGTCGCCACGGACGACGGAAGAGGTCACTGGATGTTTCTACTCGCCGTGAGGAGCGCGCCCGCCCGGAATGAGCGGATCCTCACGCTTTCCTCACGGGTAATCGGCTGGGGAGGGACGTCGGCGCGCGATCCCGCGTCGTGAGGGGGTCGTGAGCGTCGCGCGAGCGGACCGTGCGGATCGGCCCGGTGCGCGTCCGCGTTCCGTCAGGATCCCCTTGCACCCGCCGTCGCGGGCAGACGATGGCGCTCGTGCACCTGCTCCTCCGCCTCCTCGACGCCGGCCCCCGCTGGGGCCGCCACACCGTCGGCGCGAGCCGGTACGGCGTCGTCCGGAGCGAGCTCGTCGTCTTCGCGCCCGGCACCTCCGTCGAGGAGCGGAGGCGCCTCCGCCTGCACGCGGCCGGTCCGCAGCTGGTCGTGGCCGTGACGGCCGCCGGCGCCGTCGGGACGCTCGCGCTCGACCGGCTGCCGCTCCTCCTGCTGGCCGCGCTCGCCCTGCCGACCGCGTCGCTCCTGCTCCTCTCGGCCCGCTCGACCCGCCGCCTCCGCCGGGCCTGCGCCCGCCGGCTCGTGATCGCGGACGTCGACTCCCCCGCCGTCGCCGAGCAGGCGGCGATCGCGGCCGCGCTGCGGCGGGCCGACCGGCTGCTCGACGCCGGCGTCCTCACTCCGCTCGAGCACGAGGAGGTGTGGGCCTGCGCCCACGACCGGGTCGCGGGCCGCGTGGCTGACCGCCGCTCCCAGCCCCGGGCGGGAGGATCGGGGACGTCCGCCACCGATGGGAGCCCCTCATGACCACACCGCGCCGCGCACTGATCCTCGTCGACGTGCAGCAGGAGTACTTCAGCGGTCCGCTCGAGATCCAGTACCCGCCGCACGCGCAGTCGCTGCCGAGGATCGCCGCCGCCCTCGACTCCGCCGCCGCCGCGGGCCTCCCGATCGCCGTCGTCCAGCACAGCGCGGGCGAGGGAGCGCCGATCTTCGACCCGTCGGGTCCGTCCTTCGCGCTGCACCCGGAGATCGAGAAGCGCCGCTCGGATTCGTGGAAGAACGTCACGAAGCGGTTCGGCACGGTCTTCGCGGGGACCGACCTGCTCGACTGGCTCCGCGAGCACGACGTCGACACGATCACCCTCGTCGGCTACATGACCAACAACTGCATCCTCGCCTCGGCCGCCGAGGCCGAGACCCACGGGCTCCGCGCCGAGGTCCTCTCGGACGCGACGGGCGCAATCGCGATCGCGAACGACGCGGGCTCGATCGACGCGCACTCCCTGCACACCACGCTGATGGCGCTGCTCAACTCGAACTTCGCCGCCGTCGCCCCGACCACCGCCTGGATCTCGGCGCTGAAGGGCGAGTACACCCTCCCCATGAGCAGCCTGCCCGAGTCGGCGACGGCGGGCGCCGCTCGCTGACGGGCACTCCTCCGGACGGATCGGCCGGCTCTACTCTCGGTGCATGGCCCTTCTGCACCGTGCGACGATCACCCCCGGGAAGCTCGAGATCGTGGAGGCATGGGCGCCGACGCAGCCCTGGTGCGAGGGCGGCGGATTCACGCAGCTCGGCGCCTACCGGTTCGACGACCCCGATGGCGAGGTGGGAGTGGAGACGCTGATCGTCCAGTCGACCGGGCAGCCGCCGCTCCAGGTGCCGCTGACCTACCGCGGCTCGCCTCTCGCCGGCGGTGACGCGCATTTCCTCGCGACCGTCGAGCACACCGTCCTCGGTCGTCGCTGGGTCTACGACGGTGCCGGCGACCCCGTCGCGATCGCCGCCTTCGCCACGGCGATCCGCACCGGCGCCCGGGAGGTCGAGCAGCATTTCGAGGAGGACGGGCAGCGCATCGTCCGCCCGCCGACCGCGACGGTGCAGGGCAGCGGATCAGGCGCCGGAGCGTCCGGGCCGCCGTCGACGGCGCTCGTCCGCAGCGACGCACGGACCACCACGACCTCGGCCGACGGTCTGACTCTCGTCCTCGCGCGGGTCCTCGCGCCGCCGTTCCTCGAGGGCGAGGAGCGGCTGACCGGCAGGTGGAGCGAGGCGCTCCCCGTCACCCTCGCCGTCCTGGCCTGAACCGGCTCCGGTGGTCCGCCGCCCTCCGTCGCCCGGGTCGTGGGCGACGGACGGCGGCGCGCTCCGGGAGGACCTGCTCAGTGGCCGCGCAGTGCCGCGACGGTCCGAGTGGGACTAGTCGTTCAGGTGCGCGATGGCGTAGTCGGCCTCGTCGCTCGTGAACTGCTCCCCGTACTCGCTGGTCAGCTGGTCGCGGATGGCCTCCGGCGCCATCGCCATCTGGGCCTGGTAGTCCTTGGCCTTCGCCAGCGCGTTGGCGTTCCAGTCGGCGGAGACGGTGTCCACCGCGTACTGCGCGGCCTCGGGCGAGAACTGCTCCCCGTACTCGGAGGTGAGCTGGCCGTACAGGCCCGCCTTGCTCATGTGGAGCATCTCGGAGTAGCTCTGCGCCTTGATGAGTGCCGAGGCGAACTCGGGCGAGACCTGCGCAGCAGCCGCCGTCTCGACAGGCGCCGGGGCAGGGGCGACCGTCTCGACGGGTGCGGGCTCCGCCGTCTCGACGGGTGCGGGCTCCGCCGTCTCGACGACCTCCGCCTCCTCCGTGGCCGGCACGACGGGAGCGGTCGTGGGCTCGGACGACTCGACGATCACGGCCGCCGGGCGGTCGCTCGAGGCGGAGTTCACGGCGGCTCCGAAGCCGATCGTCGTCAGGAGCGAGGCGAGGACGGCCAGACCGCCGAGGACGACGCCGGTGATCGACATCGCCTTCGACTGACCGCGGCGGAGGGCGAGGATGCCCAGGACGACGGCGGCGATCCCGACGAGTGCTCCGAAGACCGGCACGAGGCCGACGAGGAACGCGACGATGCCGACGACGAGTGCGGCGATGGCGAGGCCGGTCGGGCCGGTCTTCGGAGCACTCGTCGGGATCGCCGCCGTCGTCCTGGGCATCCTCGCCCT
>NZ_PSWE01000049.1:0-13374 GCF_002932195.1 Rathayibacter sp. AY1C4
CACCGGCGTCTCGCTCGTGCCGACCCGCCTCATCGTCCGCGAGAGCACCGGGCCGGCTCCGCGGAAGCGTCAGGAGGCGGCGGGGGCCGGCCCGGTGCTCTCGCGGACGATGAGGCGGGTCGGCACGAGCGAGACGCCGGTGCGCTCGCCCGACTCGAGCTCGCGCAGGAGGATGTCGACCGAGCGGCGGCCCGTGTCGCCGAAGAACTGGCGCACCGTCGTGAGCGGCGGCCAGAAGCTCGCCGACTCCTGCATGTCGTCGAAGCCCGCGACGCTCACCTCGCCGGGCACGGCGCGTCCGGCCTCGTGCAGGGCGCGCAGCACGCCGAGCGCCATCTGGTCGTTGGCGGCGAAGATCGCGGTGACCTCCGGATCGGCGGCGAGCCGCTTGCCGAGGCGGTAGCCGGAGTCGGTGGACCAGTCGCCGACCAGCACCTCCGGCACCGGGGCGCCGCGCTCGATCAGGGTCGACTCCCACGCCTCGTGGCGGCGCTCGGCGGAGTAGGAGCGGTCCGGGCCGGCGATGTGGTGCACGGTGCGGTGTCCGAGTCCGAGCAGGTGCTCGACGGCCTGGCGGGCGCCCGACATCTGGTCGGTGTCGACCACCGGGTACTTCTCGCCGCCAGCGGAGTCGACGACCACCACGGGCAGGTCCGGCGGGAGGACGATGTCTGCCTCGTCGAGCAGGTGCGCCTCGACGATGATGATGACGCCGTCGACCGCCTCCTCGCTCAGCCGGTGGAACGCGACCGACACCTCGCCCTGGGTGGGGTGGGAGACGGGGATGAGGGTGATCGAGTAGCCCGCGTCGGCGGCCGCGATCGCGATGGCGTCGAGGGTGCGCATGTTGCCGAACGAGGACAGCGTGAACATGATCACGCCGATGCTGTGGAAGCGGCCCGTCCGCAGGGCCCGCGCCGCGCTGTTGGGCCGGTAGCCGAGGGCCCGCATCGCCTCGAGGACCCGCTCGCGCGTCTCGCCGTCGACGTTCTGCTTGCCGTTCGACACCCGCGAGACCGTCTGGCCCGAGACGTTCGCGCGCCGGGCCACGTCGGCCATCGAGACGCCGCGTCGCGGCCGGGTGGACGGGGACGGGCGGTCGGTCTCGAGTGACATGGGCTTCCCTTTATAGCGCGCCGCCCGTCAGCCGTGGTGCATCGTGCGCCGAACCGTGACGCAGGAACAGTCGCGGGTGGCGACGTGGACATGCTACGGTGACGCCCTGCCATGTTGACGTGAACATGGCGGGCCCGCACTACTCCCCGAACGGAATCCCATGACGACGACGTCTCCCCCCGTCCCGCTGAGCGAGGTCGCCCCTCCGGCGTCCCCCCTCGCGGCCCCGAAGTCGCGGGCGAAGAGCGAGTGGAAGGGCCTGGCGTTCGTCGCCCCCTTCCTCGTCGTCTTCCTCCTGGTCTTCATCGCCCCGGTCGTCTACTCGATCCACCTCAGCCTCTTCCGCGAGCAGCTGGTGGGCGGCAACTCCTTCGTCGGCTTCGCGAACTACACCGCTATCTTCACCGACCCGAACTTCTGGGAGGGCTTCGGCCGCGTCCTGCTGTTCCTCGTCGTGCAGGTCCCCGTGATGCTCGTGCTGGCCCTCGTCGCGGCCCTCGCGATCGACAGCGGCCGCCTCCACGGCACCGGCTTCTTCCGCATCGTGGTCTTCCTCCCCTACGCCGTCCCCGCGGTCGTCGCGGTGCTGATGTGGGGCTTCATCTACGGCGACAACTTCGGCCTGGCCGCGAACGTCAACGACCTGCTCGGCTCCGACGTCGTCCAGCCCTTCTCGCGCGACTGGATCCTCGCCTCGATCGGCAACATCGTCACGTGGGAGTTCGTGGGCTACAACATGCTCATCTTCTACTCCGCGCTGAAGACGATCCCCGGCGAGCTCTACGAGGCGGCCGAGATCGACGGCGCCGGCCCGATGCGCGTCATCCGCTCGATCAAGCTTCCCGCCCTGCGCGGCGCGATCGTCATCGCCACGATCTTCTCGATCATCGGCAGCTTCCAGCTGTTCAACGAGCCGAACATCCTCCGGACGCTGGCGCCGAACATCATCACCACCTACTTCACCCCGAACATGTACGCCTACAACCTGTCCTTCGCCGGTCAGCAGTACAACGCGTCGGCCACGGTCGCCATCGTCATGGGCGTGATCACCGCGGTGATCGCCTACGTCGTGCAGCTCCGCGGCGCGCGGAAGGAGAACTGATGGCCCTCGCGACCGCTCCCCGGACGCCCGCCCGCGCCCCGAAGCGCCCGGCCGCCCGCCGCGGCTCCTCGGTGCAGCCCAAGAAGTCGATCGCCTTCACCCTGCTGATGTCGGTCTTCATCCTCTACAGCCTCGTGCCGCTGGCCTGGCTGGTCATCAACGCGACGAAGACGCAGGCCGGCCTGCTCTCGAGCTTCGGCCTCTGGTTCGACGGCGACTTCGTCTTCTTCCAGAACATCGCCGACACCCTCAGCTACCGCGACGGGATCTTCCTCCGCTGGCTCGGCAACACCCTGCTCTACGTCGTCGTCGGCGCCGGAGGAGCGACGCTCCTGGCCACGCTCGCCGGCTACGGCCTCGCGAAGTTCCGCTTCACGGGCCGCAAGGCGGTCTTCGCCGTGGTGCTCGGAGCGATCGCGGTCCCCGGCACGGCCCTCGCCGTCCCGACCTTCCTCATGTTCAGCCAGCTCGGCCTGACCAACACCCCGTGGGCGATCATCATCCCCTCGCTGATCAGCCCGTTCGGCCTGTACCTGGTGTGGGTCTACGCGGTGGAGTCGGTGCCCACCGAGCTGCTCGAAGCGGCGCGGATGGACGGGGCGGGCGAGTTCCGCACCTTCTTCACCATCTCCATCCGCCTCCTCGCCCCCGGCATCGTGACCGTGCTGCTGTTCTCGGTCGTCGCGACCTGGAACAACTACTTCCTCCCGCTGATCATGCTGAGCGACCCCACCTGGTACCCGCTCACCGTCGGCCTCAACCAGTGGAACGCGCAGGCCACCGGCGTCAGCGCGCAGCCGATCTACAACCTCGTGATCACGGGCTCGCTCCTCACGATCATCCCCATCGTCGTCGCCTTCCTCGGACTCCAGCGCTTCTGGCAGTCCGGTCTGAGCGCCGGCAGCGTCAAGGGCTGAGCCCTCCCCCTACCCATCCCCCGGCCGGAGCGTCCTGCCCCGTCCACAGCACCCGCAGCACGAAGAAGTGAAGGGAAACACCACCATGAAGATCGCCCGTTCCGCCCTCAGGCGGACCCTGACGGTCGCGGCCGTCGCGGCCCTGGCCGCCGGCTCCCTCGCGGCCTGCTCGTCCACCTCCGGTGGCGGCACGACCACGAGCGCCGGCTCCGCCGCCGACCTCGACTCCGCCCTCGAGGCCGGTGGCAAGATCACGTACTGGAGCTGGACCCCCAGCGCCGAGGCGCAGGTCGCCGCGTTCGAGAAGGCCTACCCCAAGGTCGACGTCGAGCTCGTCAACGCCGGCACCAACAAGGACGAGTACACCAAGCTCGAGAACGCGATCAAGGCCGGCTCGGGCGCCCCCGACGTCGTCCAGATCGAGTACTACGCCATGCCGCAGTTCGCGCTGTCGGACTCGCTCCTCGACCTGTCGCAGTACGGCATGGGCGACCTCGAGGACAAGTACTCCGCCTCCACCTGGGGCAGCGTCAACATCGACGGCAAGCTCGTCGGACTCCCGCAGGACTCGGGCCCCATGGCGCTGTTCTACAACAAGACCGTCTTCGACCAGTACGGCATCGCCGTCCCCGCCACCTGGGACGAGTACGTCGCCGCGGCCGAGAAGCTGCACACCGCCGACCCGTCGAAGTACATCACCGCCGACACCGGCGACGCCGGCTTCGCGACCAGCATGATCTGGCAGGCGGGCGGCGAGCCGTTCACCACCGACGGCACGGACGTGAAGATCGACCTCGCCGACGAGGGCACCGCCAAGTGGACCGGCGTCTGGAACCAGCTCGTCGAGAAGAAGCTGCTCTCGGACACCCCCGCCTGGGGCGACGAGTGGTACAAGGGCCTCGCCGACGGCTCCATCGCCTCGCTGGTGACCGGCGCCTGGATGCCCGGCGTGCTGGAGTCCAGCGTCCCCGACGCCTCCGGCGACTGGGCCGTCGCGCCGATCCCGACCTACGACGGCACCGCCGTCAGCGCCGAGAACGGCGGTGGCGGCCAGTCCGTCACCAAGCAGAGCGAGAACCCGGCGCTGGCCGCCGCGTTCCTGCGCTGGCTGAACAGCGACCAGGCCTCGGTCGACGTCTTCCTGCAGAGCGGCGGATTCCCGTCGACCACGGCCGACCTCGACAGCTCGGACTTCACCGGTCAGGAGTCGGAGTACTTCGGCGGCCAGAAGATCAACGAGGTGCTGACCCAGGCCTCGAAGGACGTCCGCTCCGGCTGGTCGTACCTGCCCTACCAGGTGTACGCGAACAGCGTCTTCGGCGACACCGTCGGCCAGGCGTACGCCAACGGCACCAGCCTCGACCAGGGCCTCGCCGACTGGCAGAGCAAGCTCGTCCAGTACGGCAACGCGCAGGGCTTCACCGTCTCGGAGTAGCACCACTGCTCGACGCGGGGCCGGCCGGATCGCTCCGGTCGGCCCCGCGTCGTTCTCACGCTCGGACACACCGGGCACCGATCCTGAGGGGGATCCAGATGACCACCGCTCCCGAGAGCCGCTTCGCCATCGGCACCGCCGACTTCGAGCTCGACGGCCGCCCGCACCGCATCCTGTCGGGGGCGCTGCACTACTTCCGCATCCACCCGGACCTCTGGGCCGATCGGATCCGCAAGGCCCGCCTGATGGGCCTGAACACCATCGAGACCTACGTCGCCTGGAACGCGCACGAGCCGCGCCGCGGCGAGTGGCGCGAGGACGCCGGGCTCGACCTGGGCCGCTTCCTCGACCTGATCGCCGCCGAGGGCATGCACGCGATCGTGCGCCCCGGCCCCTACATCTGCGCGGAGTGGGACAACGGCGCCCTCCCGGCCTGGCTCTTCCGCGACCCCGAGGTGGGCGTGCGCCGCTCGGAGCCGAACTACCTCGCCGCGGTCAGCGACTACCTGCGCCGCGTGTACTCGATCGTGGCCCCGCGCCAGATCGACGCCGGCGGGCCCGTGGTCCTCGTGCAGATCGAGAACGAGTACGGCGCGTACGGCTCCGACAAGGAGTACCTGGCCGAGCTCGTGCGGGTGACCCGCGACTCCGGCATCACAGTGCCGCTGACCACCATCGACCAGCCCACTCCGCAGATGCTCGCCGACGGCAGCCTGCCGGGCCTGCACCTCACCGGCTCGTTCGGCTCGCGGACCACGGAGCGCCTCGCGACGCTGCGCGAGTTCCAGCCCACCGGGCCGCTGATGTGCATGGAGTTCTGGTGCGGCTGGTTCGACGACTGGGGCACCCAGCACCACACGACGGACGCCGACGCCTCCGCGCAGGAGCTCGACACCCTGCTCGCGGCCGGCGGCTCGGTCAACATCTACATGTTCCACGGCGGCACCAACTTCGGCCTGACCAGCGGCGCGAACGACAAGGGCCGCTACGCCGCGATCACGACGAGCTACGACTACGACGCCCCGCTCGACGAGGGCGGCGACCCGACCGCGAAGTTCTGGGCGTTCCGCGACGTCATCGCGCGCTACGCGCCGGTGCCGGAGGAGGTGCCCGCGGTGCGCCCGCCGGCCCCCGCCCTGACCGCTCCGCTCGTCCCCGGCCCGGCGCTGCTCGGCCTCGGCCAGGCGTTCGGACCGGCCGCGCACCTCGACGCGATGGCCAGCTTCGACGACCTCGGCCACGACGACGGCTTCGTGCTCTTCACGACGACGCTCGACGGCTCCTCCGCTCCGGCCCGCCTCGTGGTGGGCGAGGAGGTGCGCGACCGCGCCTGGGTGCTGCTGGACGGCGTGCCGGTGGGCGTGCTGGCGCGCGACCACCACGAGCGGGCGCTGACTCTGCCGAGCGGACGCGGCGAGCTCGCGATCCTGGTCGAGAACCAGGGCCGGGTGAACTACGGCACGCGCATCGGCGAGCACAAGGGCCTGATCGGAGGCGTGACGCTCGACGGCGCCCCGCTGACCGGCTGGGCGGCGCGTGCCCTCGCGCTGGAGTGCCTCCCCGACCTGGCCGTCGCGGCGCCGGCGTTCTCGGCCGGACCGCAGCTCGCCTCCGGCTCGTTCGACCTCGACGAGCAGGCCGACCTGTACGTGGACACGCTGCACTGGGGCAAGGGACTGGTCTGGGTGAACGGCTTCCTCCTCGGGCGCTACTGGCGCCGCGGACCGCAGCGGACGCTGATCGTCCCCTCGCCGGTCACCCACGCCGGCCGCAACCGCGTCGTGGTGCTGGAGCTGGAGGGCATCGCCGAGCCGGAGATCCGCCTGCTCGCGGGAGCCGAGCTCGGGCACACGGAGATCTGAGCGGCGGAGCGGAGGCGGGAGCGGCCGTTGGAGGCATGGGTTCGGGGTTCCCGGCTCCGTTGTGCGAGTGGGGCCGGGCCGACTCCGGTCCGCACGCGCTGCCGGACCGCCTCCGGTCTGCGGGTGCCACCGGGCCGCCTCCGTCCTGCGGGCGGCGCCGGGCCGCCTCTGGGACGCGGGGCTCTGCTAGCCTCAGGCGCCCCGGTGCGGCGCCGGCGGGCGAAGGGGGAGACATGATGTCCAAGACACTGCTGCGCACGACTCTGATCGGAGGCGCGCTGCTGCTCGTCCTCTCGGGCTGCGCGGGGACCGCGACGAGCGGATCGACGCTCCGCCCGTTCACTCCGACGCTCCCCTCGTCGTCGGCCGCCCCGTCCGCCACCGCGACGGCCACCGCCCCGACCGCCGACACCGCTCAGAAGACCGGCGAGCAGGTGGCCGCCGTGCTGACCGGCGTGCAGTTCGTGCCCGGCGAGTACGCGAGCATCCAGGAGATGCTCGACTCGATCTACCCCGGCCTCACCGCGACCGACGCGAGCTGCCTCTCGCCGTTCGGCCTGGGCTGGGACACCGCGCAGCCCGCCGCCGGACTCTCGTACGGCACCAGCGCCGACCGCTCCATGACCGCCGTCGTGTCGAGCACCGGCACCGCCGACGCGGCCGCCTCGCTCCTCGCGAGCGCCACCGACGCGACCACCCGCTGCGCCTCCGGCTCGACGCTCTTCGCCATGCAGGGCGTGCCGGTCGAGACGACCGTCGAGCGCACCGAGCAGACGCTGACCGGCGCCGACGAGACGCTCGGCTGGAAGGTGTCCGGAGCCGTGGGCGGCAAGCCGTTCTCGCTCGTGGGCATCACCGCGCGCGTCGGCGGCGACGCGGTCGCGCTCGTGGGCTGGGACCCGACGACGAACACCTCGTACGTCCCGCGCGCGACGCAGCTCGTCGTCGACGGACTGTAGGGCGCTGGGCGCTGGACGCTCTGGCTCTGAGCTCTGAGCTCTGAATCCTGCGCTCGGCCGTCCTCCCCTCCGCGAGAGTCCAGGAGTTGTCGCACTCGACGCCGAGTGCGACAACTCTTGAACAGTGGGCGCGGGTCGAGCGCCGGGACTCCGAGCTTTCGGCGCTGCATTTCGACGCCCTCTCCTTCGCGACTGTCCGGGAGTTGTCGCACTCGACGCTGAGTGCGACAACTCGTGAACAGTGGGCGGACGATCGGGCCGAGCGCCTGAGCTCAGAAGGCTGGGCGTTGGGCGTTGGGCTTCGGGCTTCGGGCTCGCTCCTCCGCGAGAGTCCAGGAGTTGTCGCACTCGACGCTGAGTGCGACAACTCTTGAACAGTGGGCGCGGGTCGAGCGCCGGGACGGAGCGGGCACCGGGCCCGGGCACCTCCCGAGCTTCGGGCAGCCCGCACACGGCGCTGGAGCGCGCCTCAGGCCAGCCAGGAGAGGGTGCCGCCATGGGCGGCCGCGCTCGCGAGCGGGACGCCGTCGGCGGCGAGCAGGAACGGGGTCGGCTCGGGGGCCGTGCGGTCCCCGCGCGCGGCGACGAGGTGCGGGAGCAGCGCCTCCGCCTCGAGCGTCACCAGGCTCGCGCCGCGATCGGCGACCGTCGCCAGGACGCTCTCGCGCGCGGGCCACGGCAGGTAGACCAGGGTCCCGAGCGAGACGACGACCGTCCGCAGACCCGGCGGCACCGCGTCGAGCAGGGCGGGCAGCTCGGCGGCCGCATCGCCCGCGACGATCGTGGGCGGGTCGTCCTGCAGAGTCTCCACGGCCGAGCGGAGCCGCGCGGTCCGCTCCGGACGGTCGGGCGGGAGCAGCGCGCCCAACCAGGCGACGTCCTCGGGCGAGCGGACGTCGAGCGGCGCCAGGTCGAGCCCCCGGCGCCACGCGACGACCGGCAGCCGCCCCGGTGCCGCGCCTCCGCTCACCGCGCACCGCAGCAGAGGCGCGCCCGACCCGAGCCTCGTCTCGCCGTCGCTCGCCGTGAAGGCGTAGGAGTACCGCTCCGGCGCCAGGCAGAGCCCCGCGGAGGCGCCGATCTCGACGAGCGCCACCGGCTCACCGGGCTCCGTGATCCGCTCCAGCGCCGCGACCAGGGGCGCGCACCGCAGCGCCTCGTTGGTCTGCGTCCTCCGCTCCGCCGCCACCGGCGCCACCCGCGCCCACTCGCTCCGGAGCCACGCGGCGAATCCGGCGCCGTCGACGTCGGGCACGCCGAGCAGCCGCGCGACCGAGAAGAGCAGGGACGGCTGCCGGTGCTGCGCGGGCAGCTCGTCGATCAGGGCGAGGAGGCGCGCATCCTCTGCGACGGCGAGCGCCCACTCGACCTGCCGCTCGGAGGTCTGCGCGAGCTCGACGGCGGCGCGGCGGAAGCGGTCGGCGGAGGAGGGCATGCCTCCATCCTGAGGGAGCGGCGCCACGGTTCCTGCAGGCGGGCGCAGGACCTGCGCGGCGGGCGACAGCCCCGCCTCCGCGGATGTCGGTGGTCGCCGATAGAACGGACTCATGTCCGACACCGCTCCGAGCCCCGCGTCCGCGCCGGTCCGCGAGCGGCGCCTGCTCGACATCCGGCGGATCTACGCCGAGCCGGCCGCGCTCGAGTTGCCCCGCGGGCAGGAGGTCGTGGCGCGGTGGCCGGGCGCCGAGATCGTGCCCGTCGAGTCGCACTGGCTGATCCCGGAGGTGCACGGCGACGAGGCGAACGTCGCGCGCTGGGTGCGCATCAAGACGGAGGCGCTCGTGCTCGGGGTGAAGAAGTCGCTCGTCACGCGCCCGAACGGCCGCTCGGCCGACTTCATCGCCCCCTCCACCGCCAACGGCTGCGCCATGGCGTGCGTCTACTGCTACGTGCCGCGGAGGAAGGGCTACAGCAACCCGATCACGCTGTTCACGAACATCGAGCAGATCCAGCGCCACCTGGCCCGGCACATCGCCAAGCAGGGCCCCAAGGCCGAGGCGAACCAGTGCGACCCGGAGGCCTGGGTCTACGACATCGGCGAGAACAGCGACTGCTCCGTCGACGCGCTGCTGAGCGAGAACGTCCGCGACCTCTGCGAGCTGTTCCGGATGTCGCCCACCGCCAAGGCGTCCTTCGCGACCAAGTACGTCAACCGCGAGCTCCTCGAGTGGGACCCGCTCGGGCGCACGCGCATCCGGTTCTCGCTGATGCCCGCCGAGACGGCGAAGGTCACCGACATCCGCACCTCGCCGATGGCCGAGCGGATCGCGGCGATCAACGACTTCGTCGACGCCGGCTACGAGGTGCACGTCAACTTCTCGCCCGTGATCCTCACCGAGACCTGGCAGCAGGACTGGACCGAGCTCTTCGACCAGCTCGACGCCGCCCTCCACTCGCGGGCGAAGGCGCAGCTCGCGGCCGAGGTGATCCTCCTCACCCACAACGGGGGCCTGCACGAGGTGAACCTCGGCTGGCACCCGAAGGCGGAGTCGCTGCTCTGGCAGCCGGGACGCCAGGAGCAGAAGGTCTCCGAGAACGGCGCCGTCAACATCCGCTACCGACGCGACCTCAAGCGCGCGGCCCTCGACCGCTTCCGCGCCCTCCTCGCCGAGCGCCTCCCCTACTGCCGCGTCCGCTACGCCTTCTGAGCGCCTGCGCCCCCGCCGGAGCGGCTGCGTGACGACTCGCGGAGGAGCGCACCCTCCCGCGCACGCCGAGACACCGCCGCGGAGACGGCGTCTCGACGGAGCCGCACGCCCTGTCCAGTGAGCGCACCGTCACGCCTCCTCCCGCTCCACACGCCCCGCCGAGACACCGCCGGCCCGCCCGACACACCGCCGTCGAGACGGCGTCTCGCGCACGAGCGCGCCGTCTCGACGCAGCCGCACCGCCCACCGGCGGCACCCCGCAACTGAGCCCCGGAGTCGCCCGGCTGGGGGGCCGCCCGGCGGCCGGGGCCACTGCTTCGCATTCCGGATAGCGGCACGTGCGCTCCGAACGAGGGGCGTACTTTCGGAGAACAGCCGGAGGGACGGCCCGACCGCCCGACTCCACGGGCCTGCAGAGCAGGCGTCAGCGGGGATCGACGGCTCGGCGCGACGGCATCCGGGCTCGACATCCCGGAGCCCGGCACCCCCGGATCGACACTCCGGACACTCGACTCGGCGGCACAGCACACCCCGGGTCCTGCTCCCCACGAACACCCCCACCATCTCGCACTCCCCCTCCCGGCGGCACTCGCCGGGGCACCCCACCGTCGCGGCCTGCACCCGCGACACAGCACAGAACGGCGGCACGCACCATGGGCGCTCTCCTCTACGGCACTCCCCCCACCTCGCACGAGATCGACGACCGCGCGCTCGCGCACCTCCAGATCGTCATGATCAACAAGTTCCGTCGCGACGAGGCGTTCGCCTTCCAGCTCGACGCCTCGAGCGCGCACGGCACCGGACGCCAGACACTGTGGCTGCACCCGACCATCCCCCTCCAGTTCTCGTTCCACGGAAGCCGCATGCCGGCGATCAACGCCACCTGGGTGCGCGCACTGATGGAGGAGGCCAACAGCGGCCGGGGCCTGCGGATCGTCACCGAGCCGGCGCAGCAGCCCGAGTCCTCCGGGCTCACGCACGCTGCCTGAGCGCGCCGTGTCCAGGCGCGACGACGACGAGCCGATGGAGGTCACCGACTTCGTCGAACTCGCCGGTGCAGTGCACGACGACGCAGGCTTCGAGTGCTCCTCCACTGTCGACGGCGTGACGGGCGCGCTCTGCGTGCTGCCCGACTCCCTGGTGCTGCGGAGCGCCGGCACCGGAGACTCGACCCGCGTCGGCACCCGCGACATCCGCTCCTGGCGGGCCACTCCGGCCGGCGCCACCTTCTCGCTCGCCGTGGAAGCCGGAGCGCGGCACACCGTGGTGCTGCTCACGCAGTTCCAGGCGGCGACCGTCCAGGCCATGACCCGCGCCGCCGGACCCGCGACTGGTTTATCCGCTTAACGAATTCCCCGTTCGGGGCACGCGGTGAGGAGCGCTCCTCGTGCGACCCTGATCGGGATGAACGAGAAGGACGAGGTCATGCGCTCCGACATCGGCGGGCGTGACATCGAGCAGGCGCGGGCCCTCTTCGAGCAGTCGTACAACGGGCACCGCTTCGTCGTCGAGCCCGGCGAGGACTTCTCGTACCGCTACACCTCCGTCGGCGACGGCGACGTGACGCTCCGCGGCAGCCAGTTCGCCGGCTCCGTGCAGGGCTCGATCCAGACCGAGGGCGAGTACGTCGTCTCGTGGCTGACCGCCGGCGCGGGCGTCACCGATCTCGACGGCGACGCGGTGACCCTCGGATTCGGGCAGCCGGCGATCTTCGTCAACGACCGCCCCAGCCGGTTCGAGTTCCACGACTACCGCCAGAACCTCATCCACTTCGACGGCGCGTACCTCGAGGGCATCGCGGAGGAGGTCGAGGGCACCCGCGGCCCCCTCCTCTTCGACACCACCTCACGGCCCGAGGGCGCGGCGCTGCGGCGCTGGTCGGCGACCGTCGCGACGGTCGCCCGGGTGATCTACGACGCCGACAGCTCGCCGCTGCTGCGCCGCGAGGCCGACCGCGCGGTCGCCGTCGCCCTGCTCGAGACCTTCCCGCACTCGACGCTGGACACCCCCGGCGACCTCGGAGTACCCCGCTCGGGGCGCCTCCGCCAGGCGATCGAGTACATGTACGAGCACGCCCACGAGCCGCTCCGGACCGAGCAGATCGCCGACGCGGCGGGCATCGGCCTGCGGACGCTGCAGACCGAGTTCCGGCGCGAGTTCGGCTTCACCGCGGTCGACTACCTGCGGCGGATCCGGCTGGACGGCGTGCAGAAGGAGCTGCGGGCGGGCGAGTCCGGAGTCGTCAGCGTCAGCGAGGTCGCACGGCGCTGGGGCTTCGCGCACCTCGGCCGGTTCTCGGCCTCGTACGCCCACCGCTTCGGCGAGCGCCCCAGCACCACGCTCGACACCTGAGGCGTCAGAGGTAGTCGGTCCCGCCGTCGTCCTCGCTGTCGTCGCCCTCGCCGCGCGGCTGCACGGTCGGCCGCGCGGGCTGGAGCCGTCGGGTCTTCTCGCGCATCGACTCCACCGCCTCCGGGTCGTCGAGGTCGACGCCGCGGTCGAGCGCCGGGCTGGTGAAGAGCTGGCTGGCCGGTCCGACCAGGAGACGGGTCTCGCCTCGCAGCCCCTCGTCCGAGAGCGACGGCACCACGACCAGGTCCGACTTCCCCACGTTCGCCAGCGCCTGCGCGTACTCGACGACCGCCGAGCACACCTCGTCGCCCAGCAGCACGAATCCGCTCGCGTAGTACAGCTTCTGCATCTCGCCCTCCCCTGGATCCCGGACCGCCCCTCCGGTCGGCCCGTCCCCCGACGCTAGGACGGCGCCGACCGGGCGCCCCACCCCTTGACGGGGGTGGCGCGGAGGGGTCAGAGTCCGCGCGGAGGGGTCAGAGTCCGCGCGGAACGGGCAGTCGCAGCGCGGTCGCGAGCGCCTCGACGACGCGGGTCGCGCGCACGTCGCCGACCCCCTCCATCCGGTTGGTGAGGAACGCGAAGCCGACTCCCGCGTCCGGGTCGGCGAAGGCGACCTGTCCGCCCGCGCCGTCGTGCCCGAAGCCGCTCGGCGTGAGGCGGCCTACCAGGCGGTCGCGGAGGCGGGGCTCTCGATCCCCGGCGACATCGCCGTGGTGTCGTTCGACGACGACGAGCTGGCCGCCTACCTCCGCCCCGGGCTGACGACCGTGGCGCTGCCGCACGAGGAGATGGGCCGCCGGGCGGTCGAGCTGCTGCTGAGCGGCGCTCCGGGAGAGCGGGTGCTGGTGCCGATGCCGCTGGTGGAGCGGGCGTCGACGCGGCGGGTCTGACGGGCGGGGCCTGGGGCGTGTGGAGCGGGAGGAGGCGTGACGGTGCGCTCACTGGACAGGGCGTGCGGCTCCGTCGAGACGCCGTCTCCG
>NZ_PSWE01000005.1:0-44255 GCF_002932195.1 Rathayibacter sp. AY1C4
TTCGCGACGATCGAGCCGAACGTGGGTGTGGTGAACCTGCCCGACTCCCGCCTCGAGGTGCTCGCCGGGATCTTCGGCTCCGAGCGCATCCTCCCGGCGGCGTCGGAGGTGCGTGAGAGGCTGGAGCGTGCCCATCGACTTCACCGCCATCGACTTCGAGACCGCCAACTCGCACGGGGCCTCCGCCTGCTCCGTCGGGCTCGTCAAGGTCCGCGACGGCCGCGTCGTCGACCGCGCCGGCTGGCTCATCCGCCCGCCGTTGGGGTACGACGACTTCCTCGAGTGGAACACGCGGATCCACGGCATCCGCAAGCACGACGTGCACGCCGCCGCCTCCTGGGTCGACCAGTTCGCCGACCTGGCGGCCTTCGCCGGCGAGGACGTGTTCGTCGCGCACAACGCCGGCTTCGACATGGGCGTCATCCGCGCGGCCTGCGCGGCGACCTCCCTCGAGCACCCCGAGTACGACTACCTCTGCTCGCTACAGCTCGCCCGCAAGACGTACGAGCTCGACTCCTACCGCCTCCCCGTCGTCGCCATGGCCGCGGGCTTCGAGGACTTCCGCCACCACGACGCGTCGGCCGATGCCGAGGCGTGCGCCGCGATCGTCGTGCACGCGGCCCGGCGGCACGGCGCCGCGAGCATGGCCGAGCTCGGCGAGCTGGCCGGCGTCTCCGTGAAGCGCCTGCGCCCGAAGGCTCCCGTCGCCGCCTGACGTCCGTCATGCCGAGCCTGCTCGAGACGATCGGCTCAGCCGCGGGGGTCGCCGAACCAGGTGCTGAAGATGCGCCAGAAGTTCCGGTTCCCGTAGGCCGAGCAGTCGTCGCCCTCGCCGTAGAGATTCGCGAGCGCCGCCGCGTTCGGCTGGTACGGCGTGTAGTAGTAGAGACCCGCCGTGGCCGCGTTGGCGATCGTCACCGGGGCGGTACCGCAGGACTCGTCCGGGGAGTAGCGGACGTCGCTGGCCGCGCCGACCGGGTACCAGTCGAAGCTCGAGTCCGGATTCCGGTAGCGCTGGAACTGCCACGCCGCTCCGTACACCTGCGCGGCGAAGCCGTAGGAGTCCGTGTCGCAGTCCGCGGTGTCCGGGCAGCCGTAGCCCGTGGCGCTGCGGAACTGCCGCTCGCTCGGCTCCGGATCGGTCACGAGCGACTGCTCCTTCTGCAGCAGCACCAGGAGGACGGCCGGATTCACGCCGCACGCGCCGGCGACCGAGGTGATGATCTCCGCGGCCGGGACGTCGCGTCCGGCGGGCAGCGCATCGCACTGCTCGTCGGCCGTGATCGCCGCGGTGTCCTCGGCGTAGTCGCGCAGGCACGGCACCGGCCCGCCCGCGCAGTCGGGGACGCGGGCGTCGAGGAACGCCTGCACCGTGAGCGGTCCGAGCGCGTCGCCGGCGAAGAAGACCTCGTCGGAGATCAGGTCGCCCGGGTCGAAGTCGGCCGCGACGGGGCCCGGCTGGAGGAAGGTCCACAGCCGGACGGTCTGCGGCTCGGACGGCACCGCGGCGAGGCGCGTGCCGTCGACGGACCCTCCAAGCAGGAGCGCCACCAGCGCCCCGACGACGACCGCACCGCCCCGCCGGCGTCGGACGCCGGTCGGGGACGGTGCGGTCGGGGTCATCCCTCCACGCTAGTGGCGGGGCCGCGGGCGATCAGCCGCAGGGGGTGAGGCGCGCGACGTCCTCCGAGAGGGTGGTGGGACCGCCGAGGAGGACGACCCGCTGAGCTCCCGACTTCGCGATGTCGGTCAGGACGGCGCGGGGCACGCAGTTCGTCGGCACGGCGAACAGCGGGCTGTTCGAGTAGCCCGCCGCCGTGGCTCCGGCGAGGGCGTCGGGGAAGTTCTCGCCCGTCGCCAGGAACACGGTCTCGGCCCTCGAGAAGGCTGCCCGGTTCAGCTGCTCCGAGGTGTCGTAGCGGTCGACTCCGCCGATGCGGGTGATCGTCGGCACCGGAAGCGAGTTCTTGATCCCCTCGCTCACCGACAGGGGGCTGCCCGCGATGGTGAGGTTCTGCACCTTGAGCTTCGAGAGGATGCCCTTCGTCACGGCGTCGGCCGTGCTGCCGGTGCCGTTCACGAGGACGACGGGCGCGTCGACGGAGCCGGCCGCGGCGCTCGCGCCGAGCGCGTCGGGGAACTTCTCGCCCGTGGCGAGCCAGGCCCGCGTCGAGCCGCCCGAGAACGCGCTCTGGATGATGAGCCTGGACGTGTCGTAGCGGTCCTTCCCTCCGATGCGGTCCACCGTCGGCGAGTAGGACCTCAGCTGGTTCAGCAGGCCGTCGCCGACGCTCAGTGCGGAGCCGACCACGACGATCCTCGCCGGCTTGAGCCGGCTGAGCTCGTCGCGAACGGGCTGCGACATCGAGTCCCGGTCGACCAGGAGCAGCGGACCGCCCTGCTTGGCCGCGGCAGGGGCGGCGCTCAGGGCGTCGGGGAAGTTGGCGCCGGTCGCGATGTAGACGACCGGGACGTTCGTGCGGAAGACGGCCTTCGAGATCGCGACGGCGGTGCCCTGGCGGTCCGTGCCGGCCAGGCGCGAGACGTCGATCCCGGCCGACGTGCTCACGGACGAGCAGCCGAGATCCTTCCGGCCGGGGCCCCGGGAGTCGCCCGTGCCGACCCAGCGGTTCCAGTCGACGGAGTCGGCGGAGACGCAGACCTGGTAGGTGCCGGGTGCCGAGACGGGCGTGGTGGCGCCGAAGCCGTGGGCGCGGCCGGCGACGGAGTACTCGCCCGGGATGTCACCGCGGTCGCCGTTCGCGGTCTGCGTGCGGACCGTGCGGGTGCCGTCGGGGCCCGTCACCGTGACCGTCGTGGTCAGCGCGGCCTGCTGCGTCGTCGGATCGACGGCCCAGCCGGACACGCTCAGGGTGCTGCCCGAGATGCGCGGGGCGTCGACGCGTCCCGCGGGGGCGATCCCGGCGTTGGCCAGGGTGCCGTTCGGGTTCCAGTCGCTGAAGAGGTACCAGAAGTTGATGTTGCCGTAGGTCGCGCAGGCCGCGTTGCCGGAGCCGGTGAGCGCGTAGTCGTTGGGCTGGTACGGCGTGTAGTAGTAGAGGTCGGCCGTGGCCTGGTTGCGGATGGTGACCGGCGAGGAGCCGCACGCGGTGCTCGGGTAGTAGGCGACGTTCGGCGTCGTGCCCGGAGCGTAGGTGGTGAAGTTCGAGCCGGAGCCGGGCGGGTTGGCGTAGCGCTTGAACTGGCGGGCCGCGCTGTAGACCTGCGTGAAGAAGCCCGCCGAGCCGGGGTCGCACGCCGCGGTGTCCGGGCAGTTGTAGCCGGTCGCCTTGGCGTAGTCCTCGGGGCTGGGCGTCGCGTCGGTGACGAGGCTCCGCTCCTTCTGCACGAGCACGACCAGGGCGAGCGGGTTGATGCCGCAGGCCAGGCCGACGCGCGTGAAGATCGAGGCCGACGACTCGCTGCCGGAGCCCTGGTAGGCGCTGCACATCGCGTCCGCCGCCTTGGACGGCGTCGCCTGCGAGAAGTTCTTGAGGCAGGGGGCGGTGCCGGCGGTGGAGCACCGGCTGCCCTTCTCGTTCAGGAGCGACTGCACCTGACCGGTGCTCAGCGCGTCGCCGTCGAAGAACTGGGCGTCGCTGACGATGAAGCCGGCGCGGAAGCTCTTCGTCTCCTCGGCGCTGTACTGCGTCGACTGGTCCGGGACGCCGAGGTCGGCGCGGTCGAGGGACGCGTCGAGAGCGCCGGTCTCGACCGAGACGGTCGACGGCGCGTCCTCGGCGGCCGAGGCGGAGGTGATCGGGACGAGGGCGGCGCCGAACCCGACGGCGAGAGCGAGCGCGACCGTGAGCAGGCGCGATGAGCGGTGGTGATTCCCCATGATCGCGAAGTCTACGAGGCGGTCGCAGGGCGTCCTGGCCCTCGTTCGGTGGTCGTGGCGCGTCGATCGCTCGATGTCGGAGGTGCGTGGTGTCATCGGCGGCATGGATCTCTCCTTCGTCCTCGGCCTGGTGGTCGGCGCGCTCCTCGCGGGAGTCGTGGCCGTCCTCCTCGCCCGCTCCCGCACGCCCGACGCCGCCCTCGCCCTCGACCTCGCGACGGCCCGCGCACGCGCGGAGGGCCTGGAGGATCGCCACGAGGCCGTCGTCGAGCAGCACCGCGAGCACCTCGGCTCCGCCCGCGACCAGATCCGCGAGCTCCAGGAGCAGCTGCGCGTCGTCGCCGAGCGCGAGCGGCACGACGCGCGCATCCTGCAGACGCTCTCCCCCGTCGCCGAGAGCCTGCGCGGCATGCAGGAGGCGGTCGGCCGGCTCGAACGCGAGCGCGCCGCCCAGTTCGGGGCGATCACCGAGCAGCTCGAGGGGCAGCGCGCGGCGGGCGAGCAGCTGCGCTCGACGACCGAGACCCTCGCGTCCGCGCTCCGCTCCACCACGAGCCGCGGCGCCTGGGGCGAGACGCAGCTGCGGAACGTCGTCGAGGCCGCCGGGCTCACCCAGCGGGTCGACTTCGACGTGCAGTTCGGCCTCGAGGGCGAGGCGGGCCGCGGCCGCGCCGACATGGTGGTCCGCCTGCCTGGCGGCAAGGCGATCGCGGTGGACGCCAAAGTGCCGTTCGACGCGTACCTGGAGGCGAGCGCGATCCCCGCGGGCGCCGGCGGAGAGGAGGAGGCGCGGCGCGCGGGGCTCCTGCGCGCGCACGTCCGCGCCCTCCGCGGCCATGTGGACGCGCTGGCCGCCCGCTCCTACTGGACCGGTCTCCCGGCGAGCCCCGAGTTCGTCATCGCGTTCGTGCCGAGCGAGCCGCTGCTCGCGAGCGCGCTCGACGCCGACCCGAGCCTGCTCGAGTACGCGTTCCGCAAGCGCGTCGCCCTCGCCTCGCCCGTGACCCTGTGGTCGGTGCTGAAGACCGTCGCCTACACCTGGCAGCAGGACGTGCTCACCGACGACGCCAAGCGCCTGCTCGACCTCGGCAAGACGCTCTACGCCCGTCTCGGCACCCTCGCCGACCACGCCGAGGGCCTGCGCCGCTCGCTCGAGAAGACGGTCGACTCCTACAACGCCTTCGCCGGCTCGCTCGAGAGCCGCGTGCTGGTCACCGCGCGCCAGTTCGACTCCCTCGACGAGTCGCGCGTCATCGCCCCGGTCGGAGGAGTCGCCTCCTCGCCGCGCCGCCTCACCGCCGTCGAGCTGCTCGCCGCGGACGACGAGTCCGAGCGGAGCGCGTAGGGTCCCGGGTCCCCGCTGAGCGAGCACCGGGCGTGCAGGCCGGGCGCGACCGGCGCCGTCCATCCGGCTCGACACCGGGACGACCGCAGCTCGCGACGGCGCTCCACCTCCGCGGCTCGGCGGAGGAGCGCCCGCGAGGCGTCTCGAGACCCGCCGCGGCCCCGCCCGCTCGCCTCGGTGACCGAGGCCGGTGTCCTTCCGCGTCCTGCACGCCGAGACGCCGCCGCACTCGACGAGTGCGCCGTCAGCGGAGCGGCGCCTCGGCAGCAGTGCGGCGTCTCTGAGAGAGCGTGACGGCCTAGACCCACTTCTCCGCGAGGTGCTGGGCGGTCACGCGGCGGATGGTGCCCGAGCGGGAGCGCAGCACGATGGACTCCGTCGTGATGACGTGGCCCTCCTTGCGCACGCCCTTCACGAGCCCGCCGTTCGTCACTCCGGTCGCGACGAAGTAGGTGTTGTCGCTGCGGACGAGGTCGTTGGCGTGGAGCACGCGGTCGAGGTCGTGCCCGGCGTCGATGGCACGCTGGCGCTCGTCGTCGTCCTTCGGGCGGAGGATGCCCTGGATGACTCCCCCGAGCGCGCGGATGGCGCAGGCCGTGATGATGCCCTCGGGCGTGCCTCCGGTGCCGACGCACATGTCGAGTCGGGAGTCGTGGCGAGCGGCGTTGATGCCGCCCGCGACGTCGCCGTCGAGCAGGAGGCGCGTGCCGGCTCCGGCCGCGCGGATGTCCTCGATCAGCTGAGCGTGGCGCGGGCGGTCCAGCACCGCGATGCGCATCTCCTCGACGGGCTTGCGCTTGGCGCGGGCCAGGGCGCGGATGTTCTCGCCGATCGGGCGCTGGATGTCGATGATCCCGACGCCCTCGGGCCCGGTGACGATCTTCTCCATGTAGAACACGGCGGAGGGGTCGAACATCGCGCCGCGGTCGGCGACGGCGATCATCGAGAGCGCGTTCTGGCGCCCGGCCGCGGTCAGCGAGGTGCCGTCGATCGGGTCGACGGCGATGTCGGCGGCGGGCCCCGAGCCGTTGCCGACATGCTCGCCGTTGAAGAGCATGGGCGCGTTGTCCTTCTCGCCCTCGCCGATCACGACGACTCCGTCGAAGTTCACGGTCCCGAGGAAGGTGCGCATGGCGTCGACCGCTGCGCCGTCGGCGGCGTTCTTGTCGCCCTTGCCGATGAAGGGCACGGCGCGGATCGCGGCGGCCTCGGTGGCGCGGACGAGCTCCATGCCGAGGTTGCGGTCGGGGTGGAGGTAGAGCGAGTCGTTGTCGATCACAGAGCGGAGTCCTTCGTCGTCGAGTTCGTGCACGTCGTCGCAGGACCCGCGGAGCGGATCCCCATCCCTGCCCGAAGCCTAGTCCAGGGCCCTCCACGGGCGGAGGGACCGCGGAGGGGCGCCTCGCTAGACTCGTCCGCGACGCGGGCCTCGCCCGACCCCCCCTTCGTTCATCCGTCAAAGGAGATGCCATGCCCGTCGCTACCCCGGACCAGTACGCAGAGATGCTCGACAAGGCGAAGGCGGGCGGCTTCGCCTACCCGGCGTTCAACGTCTCGTCGTCGCAGACGATCAACGCGGTCCTCCAGGGCCTCACCGAGGCGGGCTCGGACGGCATCATCCAGGTCACCACCGGAGGCGCGGACTACTTCGCCGGCCACACCGTGAAGAACCGCGCGGCAGGCGCGATCGCCTTCGCGAGGTTCGCGACCGAGGTCGCCAAGAACTACCCGGTCACGGTCGCGCTCCACACCGACCACTGCCCGCAGAACGCGCTCGAGGGCTTCGTCTACCCGCTGATCGCCGCCTCCGAGGAGGAGGTCAAGGCCGGTCGCGAGCCGCTCTTCCAGTCGCACATGTGGGACGGCTCCGCGATCCCGCTCGACGAGAACCTCGCCATCGCGAAGGAGATCCTCCCGCGCGTCAAGAACATCAACGCCATCCTCGAGGTCGAGATCGGCGTCGTCGGCGGCGAGGAGGACGGCGTCTCGCACGACATCAACGAGCACCTCTACACCACGCTCGACGACGCGATCGCGACCGTCGAGGCCCTCGGCTTCGGCGAGCAGGGCCGCTACATGGCCGCCCTCACCTTCGGCAACGTCCACGGCGTCTACAAGCCGGGCAACGTCCGACTGCGCCCGGAGCTGCTCCGCGAGATCCAGGACGGCCTGCAGGCGAAGTACGGCACCGGCGCGCTCCCCCTCGATCTCGTCTTCCACGGCGGCTCGGGCTCGACCGACGAGGAGATCGCCGAGGCGGTCCGCAACGGCGTCGTCAAGATGAACATCGACACCGACACGCAGTACGCGTTCAGCCGCTCCGTCGCGGACACCGTGCTGAAGAACTACGACGGCTTCCTCAAGGTCGACGGCGAGGTCGGCAACAAGAAGGTCTACGACCCGCGCTCGTGGGGCAAGATCGCCGAGACCGCGATGGCCGCGCGCGTCGCCGAGGCGACCCGTCAGCTCGGCTCGGCCGGGAACTCCGGGAAGTAGGGCACCGCTCCGTGACGAACGCACACGATCAGCCGGGCGACAGGCGTCCGGAGCCGCAGTACGGCGAGTACGCGCCGCCCGGCTGGTCGTGGCAGCCGCCGGAGGACGCCGTGGTCGTCCCCGACCCGAGGGGGTCGGAGACCGATCCGAGGCCCGCGACCGCTCCGGCCGCGAAGCCCGTCGCGCATCCCGTCGACCGCCTGCTCACGATCGTGCTGCTCGCGCTCGGCGTGTTCTTCGCCGTGCCGACGCTGCTCGATCCCTCGAGCTTCGCGACGACCCTCCAGGAGCTCTACCGCTCCCAGGCCATCGGCACCTACGCGTCGCCGGAGCTCGCACGGATCCTCGGCGTCGTGGTGGCGCTCGCGCAGTCGCTGATCGTCGCCTTCGCGGTGTGGATCTCGATCCGGCGGCTCCGCGCCGGCAAGCGCGCCGTGCTCGTCCCGATCCTCGGGATCGCGGCGACCGTGCTGCTCTCCCTGATCGTCGCGGCGATCGCCATCCTGGGCGACCCGACGTTCGCGGAGTACGTCACGCGCATGTCGGGCTCGCAGGGCGGCGCCGGCACCGACGTCTAGCGTCGATCCCCGTTCCACCGCACACGGAAGAGGCCGCCGCTCCCGAGGGAGGGCGGCCTCTTCCGTGTCCGGGCCGGAACGCTCTAGGCGCCCGCTCCCGCGCTGATGCGTCCACCGACGCCGCGGGCGTCGCGCTTGCCGGCGACGTCCTTGCGCAGCTCCTTGGGGAGCGAGAACATCAGGTCCTCCTCCGCCGTCTTGACCTCCTCGACATCGCCGTACCCGGCGGCGGCGAGGTCGTCGAGGACCTCCTGGACGAGCACCTCGGGCACCGAGGCGCCGCTGGTGACGCCGACGGTGCGGATGCCCTCGAGCCACTCCTGCTTGATCTCGCTCGCGTAGTCGACCCGGTAGGCGGCCTTCGCGCCGTACTCGAGGGCGACCTCGACGAGGCGCACGGAGTTGGAGGAGTTCGCGGAGCCGACGACGATGACCAGCTCGGCGCCCGCGGCGACCTTCTTGATCGCGACCTGGCGGTTCTGTGTGGCGTAGCAGATGTCGTCGCTCGGCGGGTCCTGCAGGTTGGGGAAGCGCTCGCGGAGACGGCGCACCGTCTCCATCGTCTCGTCGACCGAGAGCGTCGTCTGCGAGAGCCAGACGACCTTGTCCGGGTCCTTCACGACGATGTTCGGCACGTCGTCGGGGCTGCCGACGAGGGTGACGTGATCGGGAGCCTCGCCCGCGGTGCCCTCGACCTCTTCGTGGCCCTCGTGGCCGATGAGGAGGATCTCGAAGTCGTCGCGCGCGAAGCGGACGGCCTCGCGGTGCACCTTCGTCACCAGGGGGCAGGTCGCGTCGATCGCCTGGAGACTGCGGTCGGCCGCGCCCTGGACGACCGCCGGTGAGACGCCGTGCGCGCTGAAGACGATGTGCGATCCCTCGGGCACCTCGTCGACCTCGTCGACGAAGATGGCACCCTGGCTCTCGAGCGTGGAGACGACGTGCACGTTGTGCACGATCTGCTTGCGCACGTAGACCGGGGCACCGTAGTGCTCGATGGCCTTCTCGACGGCGACGACCGCGCGGTCGACTCCGGCGCAGTAGCCGCGGGGCGCGGCGAGGAGGACGCGCTTGCGGCCCTCGACGGGGACGTCGCGCAGACGCCCTGTGGCGCGGGGCATGCGCGGCATGGGCAGGCTGATCGGGACTTGGCTCACCCCCTGATTCTACGTGGTGCATCCTGTGCCCGGGCCGTCCCGGTGTCGGACCCGTCCCGTACCGTTGTCGTCGCGGGAGGGCACTCCCGCTCCCCCCGTCCCTCCGAGCAGAGGCAGCGATGACCGACGCCCCACCCACCGCCGACGCACCCTGGCCGGTCGGCCTGCTCGCCAGCAAGATCAAGGGCTGGATCGAGCGCCTCGGCACCGCGTGGGTCGAGGGCGAGATCACCCAGTGGGGCGCGTCCGGCGGCAACGTCTACGGGAAGCTGAAGGACCTGTCCGGAGACGCGACGGTCGGCTTCACCGTCTGGTCGTCGGTGCGGAGCCGCCTCCCGGCCGACCTCAAGCAGGGCGATCGGGTCATCGCGCTGGTGAAGCCCAACTACTGGGTCAAGGGCGGCACGCTCTCGATGCAGGTCTTCGAGATGCGCCACGTCGGCCTGGGCGATCTGCTGGAGAAGCTCGAGCGGCTCCGCCGGCAGCTCGCGTCGGAGGGGCTGTTCGACGCCTCCCGCAAGAAGCCGCTGCCGTTCCTCCCGCACGGCGTGGGCCTCATCACCGGCAAGGACTCGGACGCCGAGAAGGACGTGCTGCGGAACGCGCAGCTGCGCTGGCCGGCCGTGCGCTTCCGGGTGGTCCACTCGGCCGTGCAGGGCGACCGGACGGTCCCGGAGGTGCTCTCGGCCCTGCGGACCCTCGAGGCCGACGACAGCATCGACGTGATCGTGATCGCCCGCGGAGGCGGTGACTTCCAGAACCTGCTCGGCTTCAGCGACGAGGCGCTCGTGCGCGCCGTCGCCGCCTGCTCCACTCCGGTCGTCAGCGCGATCGGCCACGAGGCCGACCGCCCGCTGCTCGACGACGTCGCCGACCTGCGCGCCTCCACTCCCACCGACGCCGCGAAGAGGGTCGTGCCCGACGTCTCCGACGAACTGCTGCGCGTGCAGCAGGCCCGACTGCGGATGACCGGCCGCGTGAGCGGGCTCGTCTCGCACGAGATCGACCGGCTCTCGCAGCTGCGCTCGCGGCCGGTGCTCGCCCAGCCGCACGTGCTGGTCGACCGGCACTCCGAGGAGCTGACCCGCTGGGTGGCGCGCGGCGCCGAGCTGGTGGACCGCCGCCTCGAGCGCGCGCACCTCGAGGTCGAGCGCCTGCACGGCCACCTGCGCGCCCTCTCCCCCCAGCACACCCTCGACCGCGGCTACGCGATCGTCCAGAACGCGGCCGGGCACGTCGTCCGGGCGCCCGGCGACGCACCGGCCGGCGGCGCACTCGTCCTCACGCTCGCGGAGGGGGCCGTCGGCGCCCGCTCCGAGGGGCCTACCGGCGATCCCGCCGGCCGGTCCTGAGCCCGACGCGCCACCCGTCCCCCTCAGCCCCGATCGATAGGATCAGACCCATGCCAGACTCCCCCGACGCCCCGGCGACCGACTCCGACGTCTCGGGATTCTCCTACGAGCAGGCGCGCGACGAGCTCGTCCGCGTCGTGTCCGAGCTCGAGCAGGGCAGCTCCACCCTCGAGCGCTCGCTCGCCCTGTGGGAGCGCGGCGAGGCCCTCGCCGCCCGCTGCGAGGAGTGGCTGATCGGAGCACGCGCCCGGCTGGACGCGGCCCGCTCCGGAGGGGCGGCCGCCGGATGAGCCGCGCGAAGCCCGCGCGGGTCGTCGCCGAGCTCGGGCGCCCGGAGACGGCGGCCGAGACGGCCGCACGCAAGGCCGAGAACTCCCGGCTCTACCGTCAGCGCAAGACGGTCAACAACCTCGTCTTCTCGCTGCTCGCGACCGTCGGCGCCGTGGCGCTCATCGTCCTGCTCGTCCCCCGCGGCGACACCGTGGAGCTCTCCTCGGTCGATGTCCCCCGCGTCGCCGCGCAGGTCCAGCTGGGCGAGGAGCAGACGCTCGCCGTCCCCACCCTGCCCGAGGGCTGGAAGTCCAACGCGGCCGAGCTCCGCCGCGAGAACGGCACCGACTACTGGTACGTCGGCCTGATCACCCCGAAGGCGGGCTACATCGGCCTGAGCCAGGGGCTCGACGCGGACGCGGCCTGGGTCGCGACGCAGCTCGACCGCCGGGCGGCGACCGGCGTCGAGACGATCGACGGCCGCGACTGGACCGTCTACGACCACCGCGACTCCGGCGACGACACCGGCAACACGCCCTACGCACTCGAGACGACGGAGGGCTCCAGCACCTACCTCGTCTACGGCACGGCCCCGACGGACGAGATCCGCCGGGTCGTGGACGCCATCACCCCGCAGATCGGCCAGGAGAAGTCTCGATGAGCCTCGGAACCAGCAGCACCGTCCCCCGCGAGTCCCGCCCGCCGGCGTGGGTCTGGAAGGAGATGCTCCGCGGCAACCAGCGCTTCGTCGCCGGCGAGCCCCGCCACCCCCGCCAGGACGTCGAGCGCCGCGCCGAGCTCGCCGCCGCGCAGGCCCCGCTCGCCGCGCTCTTCGGCTGCAGCGACTCCCGCCTCGCGGCCGAGATCATCTTCGACCTGGGGCTCGGCGACCTCTTCGTCGTCCGCAACGCCGGCCAGGTGATCGCCGACTCCATCATCGGCTCGCTGGAGTACGGCGTCGCCGTTCTCGGCGTGAAGGTGCTGCTCGTGCTCGGCCACGACGAGTGCGGAGCGGTCCGGGCGGCGATCCAGTCGCAGGCGCCCGGCGCCGAGCGGCTCCCCCCGCACATCGAGCACCTGATCGAGCCGATCATCCCCGCGGTGCGCCGCCTCGTGGGTGCTCAGCCGGACGGCCGCGTGCTCGTCGACCCGTCGGCGACCGATGCGCTGGCCGTCGGCCGCGAGCACCTGCGCGACACGGTCGCCGAGCTGCTCCAGCGCTCCCCGCTGATCGCCGACGCTGTCGCGACCGGGCGGCTCGCCCTCGTCGGCGCCAACTACCGGCTCTCGGACGGCACCGTGATGTCCGATGTCGTGCTCGGCATCGATCCGCCCGAGCTCAGCCCCTACGTCTCCGAGCTGGAGCGCGACTCCGGCTCGGCCTCCTCCGCCGCCGCTCCGAGCGCGGTGGGATCGGATCCCGCGTGAGCGGCTCCGGACAGCACAGCACCAACCGATCAGACAAGGACGAACACAGCGTGGTGGATCACTCCCCGACCGACGACTCCGGCGACTTCCGCATCGAGCACGACACGATGGGCGAGGTGCGGGTCCCCCGCGACGCCCTCTACGCCGCGCAGACCCAGCGGGCGGTCGAGAACTTCCCGATCTCGGGTGCGGGCCTCGAGCCGGCCCAGATCGCGGCCCTCGCGCGCATCAAGAAGGCGGCGGCGCTGGCCAACGCCGAGCTGGGCGTGCTCGACGCCGACATCGCCACGGCGATCGCCGACGCGGCCGACCTCGTCGTCGGGGGCGGCTACGACGCGCACTTCCCGATCGACGTCTACCAGACCGGCTCGGGCACGTCCTCGAACATGAACATGAACGAGGTGCTGGGCTCGCTGGCGACCACGGCCCTCGGACGCACCGTGCACCCGAACGACCACGTCAACGCCTCGCAGTCCTCCAACGACGTGTTCCCCACCTCGGTCCACGTCGCCGTCACCGGCGCGCTCATCGAGTCGCTGATCCCCTCGCTCGAGCAGCTCGCCGAGTCGCTCGAGGTCAAGGCGGAGCAGTGGGCCGAGGTCGTCAAGGCCGGCCGCACCCACCTGATGGACGCCACCCCGGTCACGCTCGGCCAGGAGTTCGGCGGCTACGCCGCGCAGATCCGCCTCGGCATCGAGCGCGTGCAGTCGGCGCTCCCCCGCGTCGCCGAGGTCCCGCTCGGCGGCACCGCGGTCGGCACCGGGATCAACACCCCCGCCGGATTCCCGCAGAAGGTCATCGCGCGCCTCGCGGAGGAGACGGGCCTGCCCGTCACCGAGGCCCGCAACCACTTCGAGGCCCAGGGCGCGCGGGACTCGCTGGTCGAGGCCTCCGGAGCGCTGCGCGTGCTCGCGGTGAGCCTGACCAAGATCAACAACGACCTCCGCTGGATGGGCTCCGGCCCCAACACCGGCCTCGGAGAGCTGCGGATCCCCGACCTCCAGCCCGGATCCTCGATCATGCCCGGCAAGGTGAACCCGGTGATCCCGGAGGCCGTCCTCATGGTCTGCGCGCGCGTGATCGGCAACGACGCCACCATCGCCTGGGCGGGCGCCTCGGGCGCCTTCGAGCTCAACGTCGCGATCCCCGTCATGGGGACGGCGCTGCTGGAGTCGATCCGCCTGCTCGCGAACTCCGCCGTGCTGCTCGCCGACAAGACCGTCGACGGCCTCGAGGCCGACGTCGAGCACGCCCGCGCCCTCGCCGAGTCCTCCCCCTCGATCGTCACGCCGCTCAACAAGGTGATCGGCTACGAGGCCGCCGCCAAGGTCGCGAAGAACTCGGTCGCCAAGGGGATCACCGTCCGAGAGTCGGTCGTGGACCTCGGCTTCGTCGAGCGCGGCGAGGTGACGGAGGAGCAGCTCGACAGCGCCCTCGACGTCATGTCGATGACCCACCCCGGCTGAGCCCGGCCCTCCGACGGCCCGTCCCTGCGCTCGGCGCGGAGGCGGGCCGTCAGAGCACCAGCCAGAACCCCGTGAGCAGGAACGGTCCGAACGCGACCCGTCCGCGGACGCGCAGCACGAGCACCCACAGCCCTGCCACCGCGAAGCCGACAGCGGGCGCGGCGACGACCTGCTCGGGTCCGAGAGCCGCGAGCGGCGGTGCGAGGGCCGCCTGGAGCTTCACGTCGCCGAGGCCCAGCCCGCCCGCCGCATGCAGCACGCCCAGGCACAGCACCGTCGCGAGGACGGCGAGAAGCGTCCCCGCCGTGGGCGCGAGGACGGCTCCGACCACCAGCAGCGGGAGCGTGACCGCGTTCGGGAGCCGGTGCCCGCGCACGTCCGCCAGCACCAGCGGCACGCTCGCGAGCGCCACCGGGACGAGGCCGGGCGCCCGATCGAGGTGCGGGGCCCCGATCAGGAGGAGCACCAGGGCGCCGAGGAGCAGGGCGGCCCGGTCGAGCAGAGATCCGCGGAGCATCCGCCGAGACTAGGGGGCGACGCCCTCGGGGCGTCGGAGTTCTCCACAGGGCGGCCCGCCGGCGTGCTCGGGCGGCGGCGGGTCCCATCCCGGCCTCAGTCGTGCGGCGGCAGCGGTCCCAGCAGGAGCGACGCCCAGGCGCCATGCGCCGACGCGTCGTCGGAGGGGTGGAACTGCCCGGCGAGCACGTCGCGGTAGAGGCGGCCGAGCTCCGACCTGCGCTGGTACGCCGACCCGCCCGCGATCCGGACGGCGCTCTCGACCACGCGGAGCGCTCCCTCCGTGGTGCGGATCTTCACCCCGACCAGCGAGGGGAACCAGCGCGCGCCGCGGTCGACGAGCGCGTCCACGTCGGCCGCCGCCGTGCGCAGGGGCGCCTCGAGCCCGTCGAGCAGCATCCCGGTCTCAGCCACCCGGTGCCGCACCTCGGGGTCCTCCGCCAGTGGCCGCCCTCCCGCCCGGAGGGAGGTCCGTCGGCGGACGGAGGCGACGGCGAGCTCGAGCGCGCGCTGCGCGACACCGAGGTAGACCGAGGAGATCAGCACCTCGAAGGCCGCGAAGACGGCGAAGACGAAGGGGTCGGCGGTCGGTCCGACGGGCAGCGAGCGGATCATCCGCTCGGCCGGGACGACGACGCCGTCGAGCACCGTCGTGCGGCTCTGGGTCGCCCGCATGCCGAGCGTGTCCCAGTCGTCGCGGACCTCGAGCCCGGCGACCGGAGACTCCGGGCTCTCACGGTGCACGAAGCCGTGCACGAGCCGTGGCTCCGACCCGCTGTCGTCGCGGCCGAACACGCCGAGCCGCGTCCAGGCGGGCGCGAGGGAGGTGAAGACCTTCGTTCCGGTGAAGCGGTAGCCGCCGTCCCCGAGCGGCTCCGCCCGCGTCAGCGAATCCGAGAGCACCAGGTCGTTGCCCGCCTCGCTGTTGCCGAAGGCGAAGACGTGACCCGCCGCGGCGTCGACGAGGACCGAGCGGAGGGAGTCGTCGCCCCGCTCGAGCAGGAGTCGCGCGATCCCGGTCCAGACCAGGTGCATGTTGACGGCGAGCGCGGTCGCGGGCGCGGCCGTCGCGAGGCGCGTCTGCTCGGCGGCCGCCTGCTCCAGGCCGAGGCCGGCACCGCCGAGCTCCTCGGGGACGAGCAGCGCCAGGTAGCCGATCGAGCGCAGCTCCTCCAGGTCGTCCGCGCAGAACGCGTTGCGCTCGTCGTAGTCGGCCGCGCGGGTGCGGAAGCGCTCGAGGAGCGCGTCGTCGAGGATGCTCACCCGTCCACGCTACGCCCCGGTGCCCTGCAGGGACGCGCCCGGCCCGGGGATCCTCGGATCCCACGGGCCGGACGCACGGCGAGCCCGTCAGGCGAGCTCGTTCGACTCCAGCATCTCGGTGACCAGAGCGGCGATCGCCGAGCGCTCGGAGCGGGTCAGCGTGACGTGCGCGAACAGCGGGTGGCCCTTCAGCGTCTCGATCACGGAGGCGACCCCGTCGTGCCGGCCGACCCGGAGGTTGTCGCGCTGCGCCACGTCGTGGGTCAGCACCACCCGGGAGTTCTGCCCGACGCGCGAGAGCACCGTGAGCAGGACGTTCCGCTCCAGCGACTGCGCCTCGTCGACGATCACGAACGCGTCGTGCAGCGAGCGCCCGCGGATGTGCGTGAGCGGCAGCACCTCGAGCATCCCGCGCTCGATCACCTCGTCGAGCACGTTCTGCGACACCAGCGCCCCGAGCGTGTCGAAGACCGCCTGCGCCCAGGGGTTCATCTTCTCGGCGGCGTCGCCGGGCAGGAAGCCGAGGTCCTGGCCGCCCACCGCGTAGAGCGGCCGGAAGACCATGATCTTCTTGTGCTGGCGCTTCTCCAGCACCGCCTCCAGGCCCGCGCAGAGCGCCAGCGCCGACTTGCCGGTGCCGGCCCGGCCGCCGAGCGAGACGATGCCGACCTCCGGGTCGAGCAGCAGGTCGATCGCGAGCCGCTGCTCCGCCGACCGCCCGTGCAGGCCGAACACGTCCTTGTCGCCGCGGACCAGCGTGATCTGCCGCTTGCCGGTGACCCTCGCGAGAGCGGAGCCGCGGTCGGAGTGGACGACGAGCCCGGTGTTGACCGGGATGTCGGCCACGACGTCCGTGAAGAGCCGCTCGCGGTCGTAGAGCTCGCTCATCGCGTCGCCGCCGAGCGTCACGTCGTCCATGCCGGTCCAACCGGACTCGGGGGCCTGCTCGGCCAGGTACTCCTCCGCGGCGAGGCCGATGGAGGCGGCCTTCACGCGCATCGGCATGTCCTTGGACACGACGGTGACCGCGGCGCCCTCGCTCTGCAGGTTGAGCGCGACGGCGAGGATCCTCGCGTCGTTGTCGCCCATCTGGAGTCCGCTCGGCAGCACCGACATGTTCGAGTGGTTGAGCTCGACGCGGAGCGTGCCGCCCCGGCCGACGGCGATGGGGAAGTCGAGGCGCTCGTGCTGCACGCGCAGCTCGTCGAGGCGGCGCAGGGCCTGCCGGGCGAAGTAGCCGATCTCGGGATCGTTGCGCTTGCCCTCGAGCTCGCTGATGACGACGATCGGCAGCACGACGGCGTGCTCCGCGAACCGGAACATCGAGGACGGATCCGACAGCAGCACCGAGGTGTCCAGGACGTAGGTGCGGAGGAGCTGATCGGCCGGATCCGAGGAGCCGTGCTGGACACGGCGGTGGACGCCGCCCTGCGTCCCGGTCTGCGGATCCATGCCCTGGGGAACTGTCACGACGACTCTCCACACTCCGGGGGCCGGAGCCCCCGGCTCATGTCCTCGAGCCGGTCTCATCGGTGCGTGTCGTGCACCGCGCAGTGTCCCTTCGGCGTCTGCGCGATGTCGAGCCGTACTTCTGTGGCCGTCTCGACCAGGCGCTGTACCTGATGACTCGAACCTAACCCGGCGAATGACATCCGTGTGCTTCTCACCGCTACGAATGTGTAACCAGTGTGTGAACGCGCGGAATCCGGCCTAGTAGTCGATGCTCGTGGCCGACGAGATCAGGGCGGCGCGGAGCAGCGCGAGGGTCGCGTCGGTGGTGCCGGCGTGCGCGCTGAAGCGGACGGTGCTCGGACGCAGGCGCGCGGTGACGCCGTGCGCGGCGAGGGAGGCTGCCAGCGGGGCCAGCTCCTCCGGCTCCGGCTCGACGACCACGATGCCGGCGCGCTCGTGCTCGCCGCGGGAGCCCACGACCGCCAGTCCGAACTCGTCCGCGAGGTCGACGATCGCGCTGACCCGCTCCGCCACGAGCGCGGCGATCGTCGACTGCCCGACCGCGGCGACCTCCTCCAGCGCCGACGCGAGCCGGGCCTGGGCGATCGGGTCCGGGTTGCTGATGCTGAAGGCGCGGGCGTCGCCGCGCGGCGGAGCCACCTCGTCCCACGGCTCCGCCTGCTGCGATCCCGTCCAGCCGGAGAGCACCGGGGTCAGCTGCGACAGCGCCCGCTCGCTGAGCGCGAGGAAGCCCGTCCCCCAGCCGGCGCGGAGCCACTTCTGGCCGCCGGTGACGACCACGTCCGCCAGCTCGTAGGGCGCGTCGACGACGCCGAAGCCCTGGATCGCGTCGAGGACGAGCATCCGGTCGCTGATCACGTCACGGATCGCCGCGACGTCCGCGAGGTAGCCCGTGCGGGAGTCGACCAGGCTCACCGCGACGGTCGTCACGTCGTCCGTGAGCTGCTCGCGGACCGCCTCCGGCGTCACCCGTCCCTGCTCGGTCCGCAGCCAGCGGGGCTCCACCGAGCCGAGAGCCTGCGCCGAGCGCACCGCCGCGAACGGCAGGCTCGGGAACTCCGCGGCCGACAGCAGCACCGCGCCCGAGGCGCCGAACAGCGCGTGCAGGAGGCCGGTCGAGGTGTTGGGCTGGAAGACGACGCGGTCGCTGGGGACGCGCACGAGCGCCGCCGCCGCCTCCCGGACGCGCTCGTCCTGCCGGAACAGCTCGTCGAGGGTGCCGCTGCGCGCGCGCGCCAGCAGCTCGACGGCCGCCTCCTGCTCGGCGGCGACGGTCGCCGAGAGCGGGCCCACCCGGCCGAAGTCGAGGTACCCGGTCTCCTCGCCGAAGCCGGCGAGGTAGTCCTCGGTCGTGGTGGAGGTGGCCTCGTTCGAGCTCATGCCGGCCCTTCCGGTCGGTGGTGCGGCAGGAGCCGCGAGGTCAGCTGCCGAAGCGGCGGTGCCGTCCGGCGTAGTCGCGGAGCGCGCGGAGGAAGTCGACCTCGCGGATGTCGGGGCCGAGCGCCTCCATGAAGTAGAACTCGCTGTGCGCGCTCTGCCAGAGCATGAAGTCGGAGAGGCGCTGCTCCCCCGAGGTGCGGATGACCAGATCGGGGTCGGGCTGCCCGCTGGTGTACAGGTGCTCGCCGATGAGCTCCGGGGTCAGCAGGCCCGCGACGTCCTCGATGGAGGAGCCGCGCTTGCCGTGCTCCTCCAGGATGCTCCGCACGGCCTGGGCGATCTCGTGCCGCCCGCCGTAGCCGACCGCGAGGTTGACGTGCAGGCCCGTGTGGGAGGCGGTGCGCGCCTCCGCCGTGTCGAGCGCGGCCACGAGCGAGGGCGGGAGGCCCTCGTCGGAGCCGACGTGCTGCACGCGCCAGTCGGGCTGCTGCGAGACCTCCTCGGCGAGGTCGGCGATGATCGCGATCAGCTCGGTCAGCTCGCTGCTGTCGCGGCCGACGAGGTTGTCCTGCGAGAGCAGGTAGAGGGTGACGTGGCGCACGCCGAGCTCGTCGCACCACTGCAGGAACTCGTGCACCTTGGCGGCGCCGGCCCGGTGGCCGTGCGCGGCGGTCTCGAGGGCCCGCTGCCGCGCCCAGCGCCGGTTGCCGTCGATGATCATCGCGACGTGGTTCGGCAGGGAGTCGGGGGGAAGGCTCGAGCGGAGGCGCTTCTTGTAGACGCCGTAGAGGAGGTCCCTTCCCACAGGCAGTCTCGGCTTCGGCACAGTGACACGGTAGTCGACCCGGGGCGCTCCTCGAAGCCCGGCGGCGCTCGGCGTCGGCCCGGGACGGCGTCGTAGTCTGTCCGGCATGAGCCAGCGGCCGACGCCTCCCCCGTCCGATCCCCGCGCCCGCACTGTCCGCGGCAGAGACGCCGTCGGAGCGGACGGCCCGGACCTGCCCGCCCTCCCCCTCGTCGAGGACGCGATCGAGCACGACTCCTCGGCGGAGGTCCGGCCCACCTGGCGCGGCTGGATCCACGCCGGCCTCTTCCCGCTCGCGATCGTCGCCGGAGTGGTGCTGATCGTGGTCGCGGAGGGGACCGCGGCGAAGTGGGCGGCCGCGGTGTTCGCGACCACGTCGCTCCTGCTCTTCGGGAACTCCGCTCTGTACCACCGCTTCGACTGGAAGCCGCGGACGAAGATGATCCTCAAGCGGATCGACCACGCCAACATCTTCCTGCTGATCGCCGGCACCTACACGCCGCTGGCCGTGCTCGCCCTGCCGCCCGCGCAGGGCACGCTCCTGCTGGTCCTGGTCTGGGCGGGGGCGCTGCTCGGGATCGGCTTCCGCGTCTTCTGGATCGGGGCGCCGCGCTGGCTCTACGTGCCGCTCTACCTGCTGCTGGGCTGGGCGGCCGTGATGTACCTCGGTCCGCTCTTCGAGGCCAGCGCGACGATGATGGTGCTCGTCCTCGTCGGCGGGCTCTGCTACTCCGCCGGAGCCGTGATCTACGGGATCAAGAAGCCCAACCCGGTCCCGGGCGTCTTCGGCTTCCACGAGATCTTCCACGCGCTCACGGCCGTGGCGTTCCTCTGCCACTGGACGGCGGCGCTGATCGTCTCGCTCCACCCCGCGTACAACGCCTAGAGAGGCCCGGGCCCACCGCTGTGGGCCGGGCTCAGCCCTCGCTGCGCTCCGCCTCCTCGGCGTCGAGCCGCTCCTTCACCTGGGCGGTGTAGGTGGTGCGCCGCACGCGCCGGACCATGTCGAGCGCGAGGAGGACGGCCGCCAGAGCGATCACGAGCATCGTGATGAAGCCGAAGAGGCCCGGCGTGACCGTGTCCTCGTTGAACTCGGGGCCGGGGGTCGGCACCGTCGTGGAGGCGAGGACGACGGCGCGCTGGGCGCCCTCGAGCAGCGCGGCGATCACGCGCGCACCTCGTCGGCGACGACGACGCCGGAGCCGTCGGGCTCCGGAGACACCGGGGCGTCCCCCGAGGGCTCGGGGTCGGGAGCGATCGGCGGGACGACCGCGGTCGGGCCCGGGGCGAGCTCGGCCAGGTCGAGACCGGCGAAGAGATCCGTCTCGGGCGTCGGCGCGTCGACCCGGCTCTCGACGAGCTGGAAGTCGTCGGTCGGCCAGGCGGCGTCGATCGCCTCGTGCGGGAGGAAGAAGAAGGCGTTGTCCGGAGCGACCTGGCTGGCGTGAGCCAGCAGGGCCGCATCGCGCCGATCGTGGAAGCCGGAGATCACGACCCGCGTGGTCGCGAGATACGGGGTGTCCTCGTTCCAGCGCTTCATCTCCTCGAAGACCGACAGGCGCGGGTCCTCCGGGTCGATCGAGCGCAGGTGCTCGGCGATCGCCCGCAGCTTCTGGCCGCTGAAGACGCGGTCGTAGTACAGCTTCGAGACCGACCACGGAGCGCCCGTGTCCCGGTACTCCTCGGCGAGGCCCGCCGCGCGGTAGGCCTCGACGGCGACCTGATGGGCGCGGATGTGGTCGGGGTGCGGGTAGCCGCCGTTCTCGTCGTAGCTGATGATCACGTGCGGCCGGAACCGGCGGACCAGGCGCACGAGCGGAGCGGCGGCCGTGGCGAGCGGCAGACCCGCGAACGAGGCGGCGTCGACCTTCCCGTCCTCGGGCATGCCGGAGTCGACGAAGCCGAGCCAGGCGTGCTCGACGCCGAGCGCCTCGCGAGCGGCCGCCATCTCGTAGCGGCGGAGGCCGCCGATGTCGCGCTCGGCGTGCGCGCGGGCCTCGAGGCCCTCGTTCAGCACGGAGCCGGCCTCGCCTCCGGTGCAGGAGACCACCATGACCTCGGCGCCCCGCGAGGCGTAGGCGGCCAGTGTAGCCGCGCCCTTGCTCGACTCGTCGTCAGGATGGGCGTGCACGGCGAGGAGGCGCGGAGTGTCCCGCACCTCCGAATCGACGGAGACCTCGACGGCCTGGGACACGATCGCTCGATTCCTCGGGGTTTAATGGGATCGGCGCTCCCGTCCGCGAAGGACGCGCGCCACCCGTCCAGAGTAGACGCATCACCCAGGGAGTTCCGTGGCCGCCCGCACGTCCGAGAGCGTCGAGGGAGCCGCCGCGCCCGCGCACGATCCGGACGCGGTACGCGCCGCCGGACCCCTCGCCACCCGCTACGGCCGCACGACGCGCACCCGCCGCGGCAACCGCTGGCTCTTCGGCGGCGTCGCGCTCGCCTTCGTCGCCGTCTTCGCCGCCTGGGTCGTCTGGGCCGGACTCGACGGAGCACGCGGCGGGGTGGACGTCCAGGACACCGCGCACCAGGTCGTGGACGACCGCACCGTCACCGTCTCCTTCGACCTCACCGCGCCCGTCGGCCGCGAAGTCGCCTGCGCGGTCCAGGCCCTCAACGAGCAGTCCGCCGTGGTCGGCTGGCTGGTCGTGGAGTACCCCGCCTCGACGGAGCGCTTCCGCTCCTACACGGAGACCGTCCGCACCACCGAGCTCGCGAACACAGGTTTGATCTCCTCCTGCTGGCTCCCGTAGGCTTGCCCGAAGCCCTGACGGACTCGTCGGGGCCTCGCCATTCCCACCGCCGCCTGACGCCGGCCGTCCCCACCGCCGGACGCGGACACCTCCGCACGGTGCTGCCGGGCGCCGCGAGCGCGGCCCGCAGAGCAGGAGCCCACCATGGCCGACCAGTCACAGGTGACCTGGATGACCCAGGAGTCGTACGACCGCCTCGAGGCGGAGCTCACCGAGCTGTCCACCAACGGACGCGAGGAGATCGCCAAGCGCATCGAGGTCGCCCGCGAGGAGGGCGACCTGAAGGAGAACGGCGGCTACCACGCCGCGAAGGACGAGCAGGGCAAGATCGAGGCCCGCATCCGCCAGCTGACCTCGCTCCTCCGCGAAGCCGAGATCGGCACGCCCCCCGAGAGCCACGGAGTCGTCGAGGCCGGCACCATCATCACCGCCGAGATCGCCGGCGACGAGTCCCGCTTCCTCCTCGGCAACCGCGAGATGGCGGGCGAGAGCGACCTCGACGTCTACAGCCCCCAGAGCCCCCTCGGATCGGCGATCATGGGCCTGAACGTCGGCGACACCGCCCGCTTCACGGCACCCAACGGGCGGGAGATCGAGGTCCGCGTCGCCAACGTCGAGACCTGGTCCGGCCACTGATCGCACGTCGCGGCGCTCTCCGCGGCGTTGTCGTCGGGCGCGATACCGCCGGTATCGCTTCCTCCTCCGCCTTGCGGAGAACGCCGCGACACACGATCAGCCCTCTCCAGACGGGGGGGGCGCCGGCTTCGCGGCGACAGCGTCGGGCGCGATACCGCCGGTACCGGCTTCCTCCTCCGCCTTGCGGAGAACGCCGCGACACACGATCAGCCCTCTCCAGACGGGGGGGGCGCCGGCTTCGCGGCGACAGCGTCGGGCGCGATACCGCCGGTACCGCCTCCTNNNNCACGATCAGCCCTCTCCAGACGGGGGGGGCGCCGGCTTCGCGGCGACAGCGTCGGGCGCGATACCGCCGGTACCGCTTCCTCCTCCGCCTTGCGGAGAACGCCGCGACCCACGATCAGCCCTCTCCAGACGGGGGGGGCGCCGGCTTCGCGGCGACAGCGTCGGGCGCGATACCGCCGGTACCGCTTCCTCCTCCGCCTTGCGGAGAACGCCGCGACCCACGATCAGCCCTCTCCGAACGGGAGCGCCGCGCAGGCTTCGCGGCGACGGCGAGGGCGCGAGATCGCCGGTACCGGCTTTGTCCTCCGCTCTGCGGAGAACACCGCGGCGCCCTCGAGCGGTCAGTTGCGGGAGATGCGGGGGGCGTAGCCGGCGTCGGTGAGGACCTGGATGACGCGGTCGGCGTGCTCGGGGCCGCGGGTCTCGACGCTGATCTCGATCTCGACCTCGCTGATCTGCAGGCCCCGGCCGTGCCGGGTGTGCAGCACCTCGACCACGTTCGCGTTCGCCTCCGAGATGAGCTCCGCGATGCGCGACAGCTGCCCCGGACGATCCGGCAGCCCGATGCTCATCTTGAGGTAGCGCTCCGACGCGGCCAGGCCCCGGCTGATCACCCGCTCCATCATCAGCGGATCGATGTTGCCGCCCGACAGGATGACCGCGGTCGCTCCGGCGTCGCGGATCTTCCCCGTCAGGATCGCCGCGATGCCCACCGCGCCCGCGGGCTCCACCACGAGCTTCGCCCGCTCCAGCAGCACCAGCAGAGCCCGGGCGATGTCGTCGTCCTCGACGGTGACGACCTCGTCCACCATCTCGCGGACGATCGCGAAGTTCAGCTGCCCCGGCTTCGCCACGGCGATGCCGTCGGCGATCGTCGGAGAGATCGTGATCGCGGTCGGCTCGCCGCTTGCGAGCGAGAGCGGGTACGGCGCCGCGTTGGCCGCCTGCACGCCGATGACGCGGAGCGTGCGCCCCTCCTCGGCCGCCTTCTGCTTGGCCGCCGATGCGACCCCGGCGATGAGGCCGCCGCCGCCGATGGGCACCACGATGGTCTCGACGGCGGGGGCCTGCTCGAGGATCTCGAGGCCGACCGTGCCCTGGCCGGTGATCACGTCGGGGTGGTCGTAGGGAGGAACGAAGACCGCGCCCGTGCGCTCGGCGAACTCCGCCGCCGCCGCGAGCGCCTCGTTGAAGATGTGGCCGCTCAGCACCACGTCCGCGCCGTAGTCGCGGGTGGCTGCGAGCTTGGGCAGCGCGACGCCGATCGGCATGAAGATCGTGGCCTTGATCCCCAGCTCCCGCGCCGCGTAGGCGACGCCCTGCGCGTGGTTGCCGGCCGAGGCCGCCACGACTCCGCGGGCCCGCTCCTCCGGGGTGAGCCGCGACATCCGGAACACCGCTCCGCGGATCTTGTAGGAGCCGGTGCGCTGGAGGTTCTCGCACTTGAGGAACACGGGCGAGCCGAGGACCTGCGCGAGGAAGGTGCTCGTCTCCATGGGGGTGGCGGCGATGACGGGGGCGAGGACGGCGCGGGCCGCCTCGAACTCGTGGAGGGCGGGTCCGACGACGCGGCTAGTCTGCATGCTCTGCGGCAACTCTCTCGGGGGTTCGGGTCGGCGAGCGCCAGGCTCCGCTCGCGACGTACTTGACCATGACGTTGAGCGTGGCCACGACGGGCACCGCGAAGAAGGCGCCGGCGATGCCGCCGATGATCGAGCCTCCTGCCACCGCGAGCACGACGGCCAGCGGGTGGACCTTGACCGCCGACCCCATGATCAGCGGCTGGAGGATGTGGCCCTCGAGCTGCTGCACCGCGAGGACGACGATCAGCAGGAAGAGCGCGATCAGCGGTCCGTTGTAGACCAGCGCGATGAAGACGGCCAGCGCCCCGGTCACCACGGCGCCGATGACCGGCACAAAGGAGCCGAGGAAGACGAGCACGCCGATCGGGATGGCCAGCGGGACGCCGAGGAGGAAGGAGCCGAGGCCGATGCCGACCGCGTCGACGAAGGCGACCAGGATCTGCACCTTCACGAAGTTGGTCAGCGTCACCCACCCTGCGCGACCGGCGCCGTCGACGGCTCCGCGGGCGCGGCGCGGGAAGAGGCGGACGACCCAGCTCCAGATGTTCGGCCCGTCGATGAGGATGAACAGCGTCGAGAAGAGGGTGAGCAGCACGCCCGTCAGCAGGTGGCCGACGGTCGAGCCGACGCTGAGCGCGCCGCTGACCAGCATCCCCGAGTCCTGCTGCAGGGCCGTGAGCGCCTGCTGCGCGTACTGGTTGATGTCGGTCTCGGTGAGGTGGAGCGGCGACTCGAGGAGGAAGGCCTTGAAGTCGTCGTAGGACTGCACCGTCTGCCGGCTGAGATCGTCGAAGCCGGAGTAGACCTGGGTGACGACGAGGAAGAGGAGCCCGCCGATCACCACGACGATCCCCAGCTCCGCCAGGACGACGGCGGCCCACTTGGGCCAGCGGTGGCGCTGGAGGAAGCTCGAGAACGGCACGAGCAGGGCGGCGATCACGATCGCGAGCAGGAGCGGGATGACGATCAGCCGCAGCTCGATGACGAGCAGCACCAGCACCGCGAGCGCCGCGACCACGACGAGGACGCGCCAGGCCCAGGCGCCGGCGATGCGCATCCCGTCGCTCACGAAGGCCGAATCGGCGACGGGAGCGGGCCGGGAGGGGGCGGCCGGGGCGACGGGCGCGGCGGGCTGGACGGCGCGCGGGCCGGAGGTGCGGCGGGACCTGCCGAGTCTCATCTGCCCAGACTAGGCCCCGGCGCATACGCCGCGCGGTATCCCCGGGGAGTGCTCATGCGGCGGCGCCGACCGCCGCCTGCTCCGGTGCCGGACCGACCGCGACCGGGCGCCGCGCGGGCAGCACGCCGACCCGCTCCCCCGGCTCGAGGCGGTGCCCCGACGCGTGCTGGACGGTGACCTCCTCGCCCGTCGACAGCCGGACGGTCGAGCGCCGCACCGGCCCCAGGAAGCTCGAGGCGAGGACGACTCCGGGCAGGGAGTCGGGAGCGCCGTCGGCCACGACGGCGAGGTCCTCGGGGCGGAGGAACACCGACACGGGACCGTCGGCCGCCGCCGCGTCGACGAGCGGCAGGCGCACGCCGAGCGCGAGGACCGATCCCGACGAGACCGTCCCCGCGACCACCGTCGAGAGGCCGACGAAGCGGGCCGTGAAGGCGGTCGCCGGGCGCGCGTAGAGGTCCTCCGGTGCACCCAGCTGCTCGATCCGCCCGGCGTTCATCACCGCGACGCGGTCGGCGACGGCGAGCGCCTCCTCCTGGTCGTGCGTGACGAAGAACGTGGTGATGCCGATCTCGGACTGCAGGCGCTTGATCTCGTCGCGCAGCTGGACGCGGACTTTCGCGTCCAGGGCCGACAGGGGCTCGTCCAGCAGCAGCACCCGCGGCCGCGTGACGAGGGCGCGCGCGAGCGCCACCCGCTGCTGCTGGCCGCCGGAGAGCTCGTGCGCGTAGCGGTCGCCGAGGGCGCCGAGGCCCACGACCTCCAGCGCCTCCCCCGCGGCCGCCCGGCGTTCGCGCGCCCCGACTCCCCGGGTGCGCAGCCCGAACTCGACGTTCTCGCGCGCCCGCAGGTGCGGGAAGAGCGAGTACGACTGGAAGACCATGCCCATGTCGCGCTTCGCGACGGGGACGTGGGCGACGTCCTCCTCGTCGACGAGGATCCGCCCCGCGTCGATCCGCTCGAGACCACTGAGGGCTCGCAGGGCTGTGGTCTTGCCGCAGCCGGAGGGGCCGAGCAGCGCGATGAACTCGCCCGGGGCCACGTCGAACGAGACGCCGTCGAGCGCTCGCGTGGAGCCGTAGTGCCGCTCCACGTCGACGAAGCGCACGCGGGCGCCGGGGAGGGTGGGAGCGGTCACGAGGAGCCTTTCGAGGAGCGCGCCCGACCCGTCGGCAGGCCGATCCGCGCGAGGCGGCCGATCCCGAGCAGGAGGGCGAAGGCGAAGAGGAGGGAGAGCAGCGAGAAGATCACGGCGACGTAGGCGTCGGACTTCGACACCTGCACCAGGCCGGTCTGGAGGGTGGTGCGGCTGAGGAGCGAGGCGATCGTGTACTCGCCGAGAACGACTGCGACGGTGATCAGCGCGGCCGCGACCAGGCCCCGGCGCAGGTTCGGCAGGAGGACCCTCCCGAGCACCGCGAGCGGGCCCGCGCCGAGTGAGCGGGCCGCCTCCGAGAGCGTAACGGCGTCGAGACCGGCGAGGTCCGCCGCCACGGCGCGGTAGGCGTAGGGCAGGACCAGCACCCCGTAGGCGAGAGCGAGCGTCCACGTCGCGGAGCCGGCGAGCTCGGTGACCACGGAGTAGACCGGCGCGAGGCCGACGACGAGGACGATGGCGGGCACGGTCAGCGGGAGCAGGCAGACCAGCTCCAGACCCCGGCGCAGGCGCGGGAGCCGGATCTCGACGAGCAGCATCGTCGGCACCAGCAGGACCAGGACGATGAGGGCGGTGACGACGGCGAGGACCAGCGAGTTTCCGATCCCCTGGAACAGCGAGCGGTAGGCGCGCTCGTTCTCCGGGTCGAGGATCGCCGTCCAGTGCGAGAGGTCGTGGCCGCCGGCGCCGCGGAGCGTGAACTCCGCCATCGCGACGATCGGGACGGCGAACACCAGCCCGGTGATCACGAGCACCGCCCCGGACAGGAGCCGCGCGGGCCTCATCGCTGCCACCGCCGGGCCCGGCGCTGCAGCAGCGCGTACCCGGACATCAGGACCACCATCACCGCGAGCATCCCGAGCGCGAGGGCGCCCGCGAGGTTCTCACGGCCCAGCACCGTCTCGCTGACCAGCGCGGCGCGGATCTGCAGCGGGACGATCTGCGCGCCCTGGCTGATCAGCGCCGCCGCGGTGGCGAAGGAGGAGAACGCGTTCGCGAACAGCAGCAGCACGCAGCCGAGGAACGACGGCGCCAGCACCGGGAGGGCGACGTGCAGCCAGTAGCCGAGCCGGCCCCCGCCGAGCACCGCGTTCGCCTCGGCCCACTCCGGGCGCAGACCCTCGAGCGCGGGCAGGAACGTGAGCACCATCAGGGGCACCTGGAAGTAGAGGTAGGGCAGGACGAGCCCGGGAAGCTGGTAGAGCCACACGCCGTCGGCGTAGAGGTCGACGCCCGCTCCCGCGAGGAGGGTGGTCACCAGCCCCTGCACGCCGATCGTCGCGATGAAGGCGAACGCGAGCATCACACCGCCGAACTGCGCGAGGACGCTCGCCGCCGCATCGACGACGGTCCGGAGCGCCCCGCGCGGATCGGAGCCGAGCAGGGCCAGGCACACGACCGCGCCCAGCACCGCGCCGACGACGGCGGTCACGGCCGAGAGCCCGAGCGACGCGCCGAAGGCGGACAGCACGACGGGATCCCCGAGCGCGAGCACGTTAGCCGTGGTGAAGCGGCCGTCTCCGTCCGTGAATCCGGTCGCCACGGCGAGGACCGTGGGGACGGCCAGGAACAGCAGGACGTAGAGCGCGAAGGGGGCGACGCCCAGCACGGCCGGGGTGCCGCGCCGTCCCCGGGGCGCGGGCGCCCCGGAGACGGCCTCGGCGGGAGCGGTGGTCACTGGATCGCCGCGGCCCACTTCTCGGCGAGGAGCGACGAGGCCGCCTCGGTCTGCTTCTCCGTGAACTGGACGAGGTCGGAGGGAGCGGCGCCGACGGCGTCGAGCGCGTCCTGGTCGACCGTGCCGGCCTCGGTCATCGCGGCCAGGCGCACCGGGTAGGCGCCGGCGGCGAGGTAGAGGTTCTGCGCGGCGTCGGAGTAGAGGTACTCCTGCCAGAGCCGCGCGGCCGCGGGGTGCGGAGCGTCGGCGTTGACCGCCTGGTTGTAGTAGCTGCCGACGGCGGAGCCCGGGAGGACGGTCGTCGTCCACTCGCGGGTGCCCTCGTTCGCCTTCCCGGCGGCGAGGTTGTTGTAGCTCCAGTCGAAGACGACAGGGGTCTCGCCCGAGGCGATGGTGGCGTCGGTCGGGTCCAGCGGCAGGAAGTTGCCGGCGTCGTTCAGCTTCTCGAAGAAGTCGATCCCCGCCTGGACGTCGTCGGCGGAGCCGCCGGACTGGAGAGCCGCGAGCTGCACTGCGGCCGCGGCGGCTCCCGCCTGGGTCGGGTCGCCGTTGATCGCGACCGAGCCGCGGTAGTCGGCGCCGAGGAGGTCCTCGAGCGACGTGGGCGCAGGCACCGCGGCCGCGTCGAACCCGATCGACATCAGGCCGGTGTAGTCGTTCACCCAGAGGCCCGACTCCTCCTTGTTCCCCTCGGGGATGTCGTCCCAGGACTCGACCTTGTACGGCGCGAACACGTCCGTGTTCGCCAGAGCGACGGCCGGCCCGAGGTCGAACACGTCGGGAGCGGTGTCCTGCCCGGCGAGGTTCTCCGCCGTGCTGATCTCCTCCGCGGAGGAGACGTCGGGGTCGGCGGAGTTCACGGTGATGCCGTACTCGTCCTCGAAGCCGCTGATCAGCTCGCCGTAGTTCGCCCAGGTGTCGGGCAGGGCGATGACGTTGAGCTCGCCCTCGGCCTTCGCGGCCTCGACCAGGGCGTCCAGCCCGCCGAGGTCCGCGGCGGACGTGGCGGACGCCGCGTCCGCGCCGCCGCCGTCGGACGAGGCGGTGGCGCCGCCGGAGCAGGCCGAGAGTGTGAAGACGAGGGCGGTGCCGGCGGCGGCGACCGCGGCGGTGCGCGACAGGCGCTGAATGGTCAAGGGTCCTCCAGGAGTCGGGTGGGCCGCCCCGGTGGGACGGCCTCGGGCACGGTAGGAGCGCCGCGAGTCGGCGAGGGAGCGCGGCGGTGAATGCCGGGCGAACGCCGGGGGCGAATCGGGGACGGCGATGTCGGGGGCGTTCGCTAGCGTGGGCGGACCATGACCGAGCAGCTCTCCCCCGCGCTGGCGCGCCGCATCGCCCTGGCGGCGCAGGGGTTCGGCCCCCGTCCGTCCCGGGTCGACGCGCGCCGGGTGCGCGCCGCCGTGGACCGGATCCGCCCGCTCCAGCTCGACTCGGTGAACGTCTTCGAGCGGAGCCACTACCTGCCGCTGCTCGCGCGGCTCGGCCCCTACGAGCGCTCCCTCCTCGACGCCGCGGCCTTCTCCCCCGACGGCCCCTACGTCGAGTACTGGGCCCACGAGGCCGCCCTCGTCCGCCGCGAGGATCTCCCGCTCTACCGCTGGCGGATGGAGCACTACCGCCGGGTCCGCCTGCCCGAGCACGAGGGCTGGGCCCACGAGAACCGCGCCACCCTCGACTGGCTCCGCGCCGCGCTCGCCGACGGTCCCCTCCGCGCCTCCGAGATCGAGCACGAGGCCAACGTCCGCACGGGCCCCTGGTGGGGCTGGTCCGACATCAAGCGCGGCCTCGAGGTCCTGTTCCGCTGGGGCGAGGTGGTGACGGCGGGGCGCACGCGCTTCGAGCGCTCCTACGGTCTCGCCGAGCGGCTCCTCCCGAGCGCGGTGCTCGATGCCGACGTGCCCCTCCCCGACGCCGTCCGCGAGCTCGTGCGCCGGGCGGCCCGGGCCCACGGGATCGGCACCCTCGGCGACCTGGCCGACTACCACCGGCTGCTCCAGTCCCCCACGCGCGTCGCGATCGACGAGCTGGTCGAGGCGGGCGAGCTCGAGCGCGTCGAGGTGCGCGGCTGGGAGCGGGGCGGGCGATCCGTGCCGCTCTGGCGGCACGTCGACGCCCGACGCCCCCGCACGCTCCGGGCGGACGCGCTCCTCTCGCCGTTCGACCCCGTGGTCTGGCACCGGCCGAGGGCCGAGCTGTTCTTCGGCTTCCACTACCGGATCGAGATCTACACCCCGGCCGAGCAGCGGGTCCACGGCTACTACGTCCTCCCCGTGCTCCTCGACGACGTGATCGCTGCCCGGGTCGACCTCAAGAGCGAGCGCAAGCGCCGGGTCCTCCTCGTGCAGGCCGCCTGGCTCGAGCCGGGGGCCCCGGCCGACACGCCGGAGCGGCTCGCCGCACTGCTGGTCGAGGCGGCGGCCTGGCAGGGCCTCGACGCCGTCGAGGTCGTCGGTCGCGGCGACCTCGCGGCCGCCCTCGCCGCAGCACTGAGGAGGATCGCGTGAGCGCGCCCGGCGGCGTCCTGGCGCTGGCGCTCTCGGAGCGCTGCGTCGCCCGTCTGCTCGAGCGCGGGAGCGTCGTCGGGGTCGGCACGGGCGAGCTCGCCCACGCGGCCGGCGTCTCCCTCCGGACCTTCCACCGGTACCTCGGCGGGAAGGAGGACTGCGTGCGCCCGGTGCTCGCCGCCGCGATCGCCGCGATGGGACGCGCCCTCCTCGAGCGCCCGGCCGCCGAGCCGCTGAACGCGGCGCTCGGCCACGCCTTCGCCGCGGCGGCCTCCGGTCCCCAGCTCGACCGCACCCTCCGGCTGATCCCCCTGCTCACCGAGACCTCGGCGATGCGCGCCGTCTGGGCGCAGTCGCTGCACGACGGCGAGGAGGCGCTGACGCCGTTCCTCGCGGAGCGGATGGGGCTCGGCCGCACGTCCCCGCACCGGGCGGCCGTCCTGGCCACCGTCGTCCTCGCCCTGGTCCGGCGGGCGCTGGTCGACGCGGCGGCGAGCGGCATCGACCCGGCGCCGGTCTTCGCCGAGTACCTGACGACCGTCGACGGCGGTCCGCTGGCGGCTCCGACCGGATGACGTCCCGTCCGGCGCGGTGGCGCGTGCCCCGCTGCCAGGGGCGGGATCCGGGCGGGCGGCGATCGTCGACGGGGCGTCGGCCGGATCGGCCTGCTAGAAGCGCGAGCCCATCTCGGAGAGGCGGGCGACGCGGTCCGCGATCGGCGGGTGGGTCGCGAAGAGGCGCGCGACCACTCCCGGCTTCGACGGGTCGGCGATCCAGAGGTGCGCCATCGAGCTGTTCTGCCGCTGCATCGGCCGGCCCGCGGACTCGAGCTTCAGCAGGGCGCGGGCGAGGGCGTCGGGGTGGCGGGTCGTCAGCGCACCGGTGGCGTCGGCGAGGTACTCGCGCTGGCGGGAGATCGAGAGCTGCACGACCGAGGCGACGATCGGCGCGAGGACCATCGACACCAGCCCGACGACCAGGAGCGCCGGGTTGCCCCCGCCGTTGCCGTTGCCGCCCCGCCCGAAGAAGGCCAGGCGGAGGAAGGCGTCCGAGAGGAAGCCCACCGCGACGACGAGACCGAAGACGATCATCGAGACGCGGATGTCGTAGTTGCGGACGTGGCCCAGCTCGTGGGCCATCACGCCCTCCAGCTCGGCGTCGTCCATGATCGCGAGCAGGCCCGTCGTCGCAGCCACGACGGCGTGCTCGGGATCACGGCCGGTCGCGAACGCGTTCGGCGCCGGGTCGTCGATCAGGTACACCTTCGGCATCGGCGTGCCCGTCGCGATCGAGAGGTTCTCGACGATTCGGTACAGCCTCGGCTCGTCCGCCTTCTCCACCGCCACGCCGCCGCTGAGCGCGACCGCCTGGCGAGCGGCGAAGAAGTACTGGACGAACGCGTACCCGGCGGCGATCACGAGCACCACCACGACGATCGTCGTGCTGCGGTAGACCGCTGCAGCCAGGGCGCCCAGGCCGCCGATGATCGCCAGGAACAGGACGAGGATCAGGACCGTGTTGCGCTTGTTGCGGGCGATCGCGCTGTACACGGCGGCTGCCTAGAACTGGACGCGCGGGGGCTCCGAGATCGCGGCGAGATCGCCGACCTCGAAGAACTCGCGCTCCGAGAAGCCGAGCCGGCGCGAGAAGAGCGTGTTCGGGAAGACCTTCACCTTGGTGTTCATCTCGCGCACACCGCCGTTGTAGAAGCGCCGGGCCGACTGGATCTTGTCCTCGGTGTCGACCAGCTCGCCCTGCAGCTGGAGGAAGTTCTGGCTCGCCTGCAGCTGGGGGTACGCCTCCGCGACCGCGAAGATCGACTTCAGCGCGTTCTGCATGTGGTCCTCGGCGACCGACGCCTCCGCCGGGCCCTGGGCCTGGAGCGTCTCGGCGCGAGCCTGCGTCACCGACTCGAAGACCTGGCGCTCGTGCGAGGCGTAGCCCTTCACGGAGTCGATCACGTTGGGGATCAGATCCGCGCGGCGCTTCAGCTGAACGGTGATGTCGCTCCACGCCTCGTCCACGCGGACGTTGAGGGTGACCAGCGAGTTGTACGTCGCCCAGAGGTAGACCCCGAGGATGACGACGAGCGCGACGACGACGATGAGCGGGACGAGCCATTCCATGCCGTCCAGTGTAGGGACGGTGCACTCCCCGGCACCTGTCGATGAGGCGCATTCGCAGGGGCGGGTCGGCCCTACTTGAGGGTCTTCTGCAGCAGGACGGTGCTGAGCCAGCGCTCGAACTTGAAGCCGACGCGGCCCATCCGGCCGACCTCGACGAATCCGAACTGCGCGTGCATCGCCAGCGACGCCTCCGCGCCCTTGTCGGCGATCACGGCCATGATCTGACGGATCCCCACGGCCTTCGCGCGCTCGAGGAGCTCGGCCATCAGCGCCCGGCCGAGGCCCTTGCCGGTGGAGGCCGCCCGCAGGTAGATCGAGTTCTCCACGGTGAAGCGGTACGCCCGCTTGGAGGACCACGGCGACACCATCGCGTAGCCGAGGATCTGGCCCGACGGCGAGACGGCCACGATGAAGGGCAGCCCGAGCTTCTGGTTGCGGGAGAACTTCGTGCGCCACTCCTTCAGCGTCGAGTCGTCCTCGTCGAAGGTCACCACCGTGTTGCGCACGTAGTGGTTGTAGATCTCGCGGATGTCCGGGAGGTCGGCGTCGCGGGCGTCGCGGATCTCGAACGAGAAGCCGGGCTCGGGAGGCGGCGCCTTCCGCAGGTGCGGCGGCAGGACGCGCCGGCTCTCGTACTCTTCCTCAAGCATCCGGCTCCCCTTCGGCTCCGCCCATCGATCCGGGCCAGCGTAGCCGCCCCGCGGGCGAGCGCCCGGTCACGCAAGAGCGCTCCAGTCGACCGGCTCCGCGCCGCGCTCCTCCAGGAGGGCGTTGGCGCGGCTGAACGGCCGGGAGCCGAAGAAGCCGCGCGAGGCCGACAGCGGGCTGGGGTGCGCGCTCTCGATCACTCCGGCCTCCCCCAGCATCGGGCGGAGCGACGCGGCGTCGCGGCCCCAGAGGATCGCGACGAGAGGCGCGTCCCGGGCGGCCAGCGTGCGGATCGCGTGCTCGGTGACCACCTCCCAGCCCTTCCCGCGGTGCGAGGCGGGAGCGCCGGGGGCGACGGTGAGGACCCGGTTGAGCAGCATCACGCCGCTCGAGGTCCAGCCGCTGAGGTCGCCGTGCTCGGGCGGCTCGACGCCGAGATCGTCCCGGAGCTCGCGGTGGATGTTCTGCAGGCTCCTCGGCAGCGGGCGCACGTGGCGCTCGACCGCGAAGGACAGCCCGATCGGGTGCCCGGGCGTCGGGTACGGGTCCTGTCCGACGATGAGGACGCGCACGTCCGCGAGCGGGGCGGCGAAGGCGCGGAGCACGTCGCGGCCCGCGGGGAGGTAAGGCCGACCGGCCGCGACCTCGCCGCGGAGGAAGTCGCCCATCGCGGCGATGTCCCCGGCGACGGGGGTGAGCGCCTCCGCCCAGCCCCTGTCGATCAGTCCCGAGGCCGCGAGCTCCGCGAGGTCCACCCGGTCAGCCCGCCGCGAGCGTCGCGACGACGACTCCGGCGTCGCTGCCGCTCACGCGCCACACCGAGCCGGCGCCGCCGACGCGGAGCGCGCCGGTCCCGACGATCAGCAAGGTGGACTCGTCGAGCGCGACGCCGCCGTCGACCAGGCCCGCCTCGACGGCCGCGACCAGGCGGCCGAGGGTCCCCCACTGCGCCGCATGCACGTCGACCGTCACGTCGATGAGGCCGATGCCCTCGAGCACCGTGACCTCGTCGAGCTCCTCCGCCGCACCCTCAGGGACGACGGCGACGCCGCCGATCCGGTGGCCGCCGACGAGGGCGCGATCGGCCGCGACGGCGGCTCCCGCCGAGTAGCCGGCGTACGGCACCCCGGAGGAGACGAGATCGCGCAGCCGCGGGAAGCAGGCCTCGAGCGCGTCGCGGTAGGCCGGGGTCAGGCCTCCGCCGACGAAGATCCCGTCGACGTCGTCGAAGACCGCGGGATCGATCCGGCCGCCCTCCGGCTTCATCACGGCGAACACGTCGAGTGGGCCGACCGTCGCGAGCAGTGCCGCGTAGCCGGCGTAGGCCTCGGGGCCCAGCCCGTCGTGGACGACGACGATCGCGATGCGCGGGCCCTCGATCCGGCCGGCGTCGACCGCGTGGGCGCGCGCCTCCGCGAGGAACGCCCCGTACAGCTGCTGGTCGTGCTCGACGCCGCCTCCGCCGCCGATGAGGTGGACGCTCACTCGTCGTCCTCGGCGAGGGCTCCGTCCACCGGGGGCAGAGCCGACCAGGGGAAGACGATCCAGCGCGGGGTGCGGCGCCAGAAGAAATCGGGCTCGAGCACCGTGCGCGGCTTCGTGTAGAGGGTCACGGTGCGCACCTCGGCACCCATCGCGCGGATGAGCTTCACCGAGAGGGCGAGGGTGTGGCCGGAGTCGGAGACGTCGTCGACCAGGAGGATGCGCTTGCCGCGCACGGACGCCTCGTCGAGCAGCGGCGGCAGCACCACGGGCTCCGCCAGGCGCGCCTCGACGCCGGTGTAGAACTCGACGTTCAGCGCGCCGCAGCTCTTGATGCCGAGCGCGTAGGCCACGGCGCCCGCGAGGAGCAGACCGCCGCGCGCGATGGCGACGACCAGCTCCGGCCGGTAGCCCGACGCGACCACGTCGTCGGCCAGGTGCCGAGCGGCGTCGCCGAACTCGAGCCAGCCGAGCACCTCCTTCTCCGTGGCGGCGAGGAGGGCGGCGGAGTCGTCGGCGTCGGAAACCATGAGGGACAGGCTAGGCCGTCGCGGGCCTCCGCGTCACATCGGTCAGGCGCGCGGGGCCAGGGGTCCCTTCGCGACCTTGTGCGGGGCCGCCTGCGCGACCGGCTTGATGGTCACCAGGTCGAGGTTGACGTGGGCGGGGAGCTCCACCGAGGAGACGATCGCAGCGGCGACGTCCTCCGCGACGAGCGGGTCGGGGACCTCGGCGTAGACCGCGTCGGCGCGCTCCCGGTCGCCGCCGAAGCGGACCAGCGAGAACTCGTCCGTGTGCACCATCCCCGGCGCGATCTCGATCACGCGGATCGGCTCGCCGGCCAGCTCGAGCCGCAGCACGGCGACCAGCGCGTGCGCGGCGTGCTTGGCGGCGTTGTACCCGCCTCCGCCCTCGTAGGCGACGTGGCCGGCGATCGAGGTGACCGTCACGATGTCCGCGGAGGTGCCGCTCCCCCGGATCCCGGCGCGCAGCAGCGGGAGCAGCGCGCTGGTCACGAGCTTCACCGAGAGCACGTTGATCTCGAACATGCGGCGCCAGTCCTCGGGGTCGGACCTCTCGACCGAGTCGAGTCCGAGCGCGCCGCCCGCGTTGTTCACGAGGGCGTGCACGGGCCCGGAGGAGGCGAGGTGGTCGCGCAGAGCGTCGACCTGGGCGGCGTCGGTGAGGTCGGCGGCGAAGTACCCGGCGCCGGTCTCGGCGGCGAGCGCCTCCAGCCGGTCGCGCCGGCGCGCGACGGCGACGACCTCCCAGCCGTGCTCGCAGAACAGGCGGACCGTGGCCGCCCCGATCCCTGAACTCGCTCCTGTCACGACAACGCGTCGATCCACGCCCGTCCCCTTCCGTCAAGCCTCGGACACCCTCGACTCCGTCGTCGCAGCCCAACGCTAGTCTGGCCGCGTGCCGCCCGCCGACCCGGTCCCCGCGACCGCCGGAACAGCCGTCACCCCGAAGCGCCGCGTTCCCCTCTGGGACAACGCGCGCTTCGTCTGCGTGACCCTCGTCGTGATCGGGCACGGCGTCCAGAGGCTGACGGCCAACTCCGACACCTCGCTCATCGTCTACCTGACGATCTACGCCTTCCACATGCCGGCGTTCGCGATCATCTCGGGCTACTTCTCCAAGAGCGGCGCCCCGAGCGGGCGCGCGATGCGGCGGGTGCTGACCGACATCCTCCTGCCCTACCTGATCATGGAGACGATCTGGACCCTGGTGCAGTTCCTGGTCGAGGGCAAGCAGGAGTTCAACCCGACGAAGCCGAGCTGGACGCTGTGGTTCCTGCTCGCGCTGGGCATCTTCCGCCTCGTCCTCCCCTACCTGGCGCTGCTGCGCTGGCCGCTTCTGATCAGCGTGGTGCTCGCGGTCGGGGTCAGCTACTACGACAACATCGACTCGACCTTCTCGCTCGCACGCGCGATCGGGATCCTGCCGTTCTTCGTGTTCGGCTGGCGGCTGCGCGGCTTCTCCCCCGGCGGCCGCTCCGCCGTCGAGCGCTGGCTCGATCAGCCGCCGTCGCGGGTGCTCCTCGCCCGGATCCTCGCCGTCGTCCTCTTCGCGGTCACGGCGGTCGTCATGACCGTCAACATCGAGGCGTTCCGAGCGGCGGACCTGCGCTACTGGTTCTTCTACGACCGCCCCTACGACGCCCTCGGCGAGACCCAGTGGTGGGCCGGGCTGGTGCGGCTGGCCCTGATGGCCGGAGCGGTCGTGCTCTCGCTCGCGCTCTTCGCGCTGGTTCCGCGCCGCCGCACCCCGCTCACCGCCTGGGGGCAGTCGACGATGTACGTCTACCTCCTCCACAGCTTCGTCCTCTATCCGCTGCGGGAGTCCGGGATCCTCTCGCGGACGGAGAGCACGCTCGCCCTCGTGCTGATGATCGTGTTCTGCATCGCGGTCTCGGTCGCGCTCTCACTGGGCTGGACTCGCACCGTCTTCCACCGGCTGGTCGAGCCCCGCGCGGCCTGGCTCTTCGCCCCGGTGGCCGACGAGAGGCCCCGGCGCCCGGACCGCGCCGACCCCACGGGCGCCAAGCGCGACCGGCAGCCCGAGCGGCGCTGACGGCCGTTACCCCGTGTGTCGGCGGTTCTGGCCGCCCGGCGGGCCCCCGCGTACGCTCGTCGCGACGGAGAACGGCCCCGTCCCCGACCCCGACGATCCGATGGGAAGCACCATGACCGACTCCGAGAAGTGGCAGTTCGAGACCAAGCAGATCCACTCGGGCGCCGCGCCGGACCCGGTGACCAAGGCCCGCGCGACGCCGATCTACCAGACCACGTCCTACGTCTTCGACAACGCGGAGCACGCCCAGAACCTGTTCGCGCTGGCCGAGTTCGGGAACATCTACACCCGCATCCAGAACCCGACCCAGGCGGTCGTGGAGGAGCGGCTCACCGCCCTCGAGGGCGGCTCCGGCGCCCTGCTGCTCGCCTCGGGCCAGGCCGCCGAGACCGCGGCCGTGCTGAACATCGCCCAGGCCGGCGACCACATCGTCTCGTCGTCCTCGATCTACGGCGGCACCTACAACCTCTTCAAGTACACCCTCGCCAAGCTCGGCATCGAGACGACCTTCGTCGAGAACCAGGACGACCGCGAGGAGTGGCGCCGCGCCGTCCGTCCGAACACGAAGCTGTTCTTCGCCGAGACCGTCGGCAACCCCAAGATCAACATCCTCGACATCCGCACCGTGGCCGATGTCGCGCACGACGCCGGCGTGCCCCTGATCGTGGACAACACCATCGCGACGCCCTACCTGATCCGCCCCTTCGAGCACGGCGCGGACATCATCGTGCACTCGGCGACGAAGTTCCTCGGCGGCCACGGCACGGTCATCGGCGGAGCGATCGTCGACGGCGGCCGCTTCTCGTGGACTGCGAACGCCGAGCGCTTCCCCGGCCTCACCACGCCGGACGAGTCGTACCACGGCGCCGTCTACACCGCCGCGGTCGGCGACTCCCTCGCCTACATCATCAAGGCCCGCGTGCAGCTGCTGCGCGACCTCGGCGCCTCGATCGCCCCGGCGAGCGCCTGGCAGCTCATCCAGGGCATCGAGACCCTCTCGCTCCGGATCGAGCGCCACGTGCAGAACGCGCAGGAGATCGCGGAGTACCTCGAGAACCACTCCGACATCGCCTCGGTGAACTACTCGGGCCTGCCGACCTCGCCCTGGTACGCCGCGGCCAACCGCTACGCGCCGAAGGGCGTGGGCGCGGTGCTCTCGTTCGAGCTCAAGGGCGGAGTGGACGCCGGCCGGGCCTTCGTCGACTCGCTGGAGCTGTTCTCGCACCTGGCCAACATCGGCGACGTCCGCTCGCTCGTCATCCACCCCGCGTCGACCACGCACTCGCAGCTCTCGCCCGAGCAGCAGCTGACCGCCGGCGTCACTCCGGGCCTGGTGCGCCTGTCGGTGGGACTCGAGAACGTCGACGACCTCCGCGCCGACCTCGACCAGGCCCTCCGCGCCGCGCGCGCCGTCGTCGAGGCCTCCCGCGCGAACGCCTGAGGCCCCTCGGCGCCCTGACGGGGTCCCCGTCCGCGGGGATCGCGTCAGGGCGCTCCGCGCGCGGGCGGAGGAGCGCGGGAGCAGGGCGTAACAAACGGCTCCGCCCCGCGGCGCTCTGACACGATGGACAGCGCTATGGACTGGCAGCAGACACTCGAGGACACGGTCCCGTCGGCGTTCGTCACCGAGCGCCAGCTCCTCTCGGTCATCGGCAAGCCGCCCGCCACCGGAGCCTGGCGCGACGGCGACCACCCGGGCGGACGCCGCTTCGTCGACCTCGGCCCGTTCGACTTCGAGGCGGGCGGCCGACTCCCCCACGCCCGGATCGCCTTCGAGAGCTGGGGCGCGCTGAACGAGCGCCGCGACAACGCCGTCCTCGTCCTGCACGCGCTGACCGGCGACTCCCACCTGCTCGGCCGCGGCGATCCCGGCCACGCGACGGACGGCTGGTGGTCGGGACTCGTCGGCCCCGGCCTCGTGATCGACACCGACCGCTTCTTCGTGGTCGCCCCGAACATGCTCGGCGGCTGCCAGGGCTCCAGCGGTCCCGCGTCCCTCGCCCCCGACGGCCACGAGTGGGGCGCACGGTTCCCGTACACGAGCATCCGCGACCAGGTGCGGGCGCAGGTGCAGTTCAGCGACCTGCTCGGCGTCGAGCGCTGGCACACCGTCATCGGCGGCTCGATGGGCGGGATGCAGGCGCTGGAGTGGGGGATCGACCACGCGGAGCGGGTCGCGCGCCTCGCGGTCCTCGCAGCTCCCCCGCGGGCCACGGCCGACCAGATCGCCCTCAACTTCGTGCAGCTCGAGGCGATCCGCAACGACGCGGCCTTCGCGGGCGGCTCCTACTACGACGCGGGCGACGGCCAGGGCCCGTACCACGGCCTCGCGCTCGCCCGCCGGATGGCACTGCTCAACTACCGCAGCCCCTCCGAGCTCAACGACCGCTTCGAGCGCAGCTGGCAGTCGGGGCTGAGCCCGCTCGGCGGCGGCGGCCGCTTCGCCGTGGAGTCGTACCTCGACTTCCACGGCAACAAGTTCACGCGCCGCTTCGACGCGAACAGCTACATCACGCTCGTCGAGGCGATGAACTCGCACGACGTCGGCCGCGGCCGGGGCGGCGAGGCGGCCGCCCTCTCCCGGATCACCAGCCCGACCCTCGTCCTCGGCATCGACAGCGACCGGCTCTTCCCGGTCGAGGGCCAGCGGATCATCGCGGCGCACGCTCCCGGCGCCCTCGACGGCGGAGAGGTCGCGGTGATCACCTCGACGTTCGGCCACGACGGGTTCCTCATCGAGGACGACGCGGTCGGCGCGCACCTCGCCCGGCTGCTGGCGCATCCCGCGACGGCCTGACCGGGTCGACTCCGGCGCGGTTCGACGCCCCGAACCGCTCCGACCGGCCCGGGCAGTGGCTATCGTGAGTCGGGGGCCAGCCCCGCGCCACGACCGGAGGGGGCCAGCGCGTGCCGATGATCCGCAGCGCCCGCGAGCGCGACCGGCTGCTGCGCCACTCCGCCTGCGGGATCGGCCTGCTCACGGAAGCGGGGGCGCTCGGCATGGCCCTCATCCCCGGAACGCTCCAGCCCGCCGCCGTGCCGTTCGCCGTCGCGCTGCTCCTGGGCATGATGGCCGCCCACGTCGAGCTCGCCCGGACGGGGCGCCGCAGCCGCGTGATCACCGTCGCCGTCGGCGGCCTGCTGCTGGGCTGGGGCCTCGCCCTGGGGCTCGCTCCGGGCGCCGACTTCGCCGGGTTCGTCCTGGTCAACACCGCGAACGCCGTGACCGCGAGCATCGCCGTGGTCGTGACGACGTCCGCGCGCCGCCTGCTCCTGCTGCTGCCGGTGCTCCTCCCGAGCCTGATCCCGTCGGTGCTCGTCTCGAGCGGCACCATGATCCCCACCGTGGTCGTCCAGAGCCTGCTGCCCTGGGGCACGCTCTGCGGCTTCGCCCTCTGGATCGGCACAGCGGTCCCACGGGTGGTGCGGCGGATCGACAGCATCGGCAACGCGCACCGTGTGGAGCGCCTCGCCAGCGAGACGGAGGCGCAGCGCCGGCAGGGTGCGCGGCTCCTGCACGACACGGTGCTGGCCACCCTCACGCTCCTCGCGCACTCGGGCCGCGGAGTGTCGGTCGACGCGCTCCGGCAGCAGGCGGCGCAGGACGCGCAGCTCCTGCGCCAGCTCCGGCTCGGCGGGACCCCCACCCCGAGCGCGTCCGGCTCCTACCAGCTGACCAGCGTCACCTCCGCCCCCGCGGCCAACACCCTCGAGACCGTCCGCAACCGCTTCGGCCGGATGGGGCTCGACGTGATCTGGCACGGCTCCGGCCAGGTGGCGCTCACCGGCGCGGCCCTCGACTCCTTCGTGCTCGCCCTGGCGGAGTGCCTCGAGAACGTGCGCCGCCACTCCGGCGTCGCCTCGGCCGACGTGACGATCACCGAGGACGAGACGACCGTCCGCGCGATGGTCACGGACGCGGGCGCGGGCTTCGACATCGCGACCGTCCCCGACACGAAGCTCGGCTTCAAGGAGTCGGTGATCGCCCGGCTCGGCGACGTCGGCGGCCGCACCAGACTGTTCAGCGCCCCCGGATCGGGGACGACCGTGGTGCTGGAGGTCCCCAAGTGAGCCCCGCGCCGGAGTCGCGGGCCCCGCTGCTGGGACGCGTGCCCGCGACGCACGGCCGCTCCTCCCGGTCCGCCCGCTCGGTCCGCCGACAGCAGGAGGGGCTCGGCACCAACTACCTCGGCAGCGGCCTCAACGGCATCGCCGCCGCGATCCTCGCCTACGAGCTGCTGATCTTCCTCTCGACCTCCGCCCGCTACAGCGACCTCGCACCCGCGGCGATCGCCTGGGTCCTCGTCGTCCTGGCCTTCGGATCCACCGTCCTCGCGATCCACCTCGGCGGACGCCGCCTGCCGCTCCCGGTCTACCTCTGCTTCCTCGTCGCCCTCGGAGCCGCCGTCGTGCTCGACCTTGTGGCCGTGACCGACTCCGGCGCGGCCCGCACCGTCCCCACCGCCGCGGTCGCGGGCGCCGTCGCGCACGCCGCGCTGATCGTCCACCGGCGCGGGATCGAGATCCTCGCGGTGAGCGCCCTCGTCGCGATCGCCGAGGTGATCGCGTTCCTCTCGATGGAGTCGGGCGGCGCGGGCGCGCTCTCGGTGCGCATCAGCGCCCTCGTGGTGACGATCGCGCCGGCCGTCGTCGTGGTCGTGATGATGCGCGGATTCCGCCGGATGGTCCAGCTCGAGATCGACCGCGCCCTCGTGCAGAGCACCACGCTCGGCCCGCGCTACGCGGTCGGGATGCTCGCCTCGGAAGAGCTCGCACGGCTCGACCTCGCCGCCGAGCGCCTCCTCGCCGAGGTGGGCGACGGCTCGGTCCGCCTGCCCCTCGACGCCCAGCGCGCCGCCCACGCGACCTCGCTCGCCACCCAGCTCCGCCTCCACCTCATCGAGGGGCGGCGCGAGACCTGGCTGCACCACGCCGTGCTCGAGTCCGAGCTGCTCGCGCCGCTCGTCGAGCTCGACGACCCGGACGGCACCGCCGGACTCCTCGGGCACCAGCAGCGCGACGGGCTCCTCTCGGCGATCTGGCTGATGGCCGACAGCGCGACCGGGCTCGCCGTGGTCCTCCACGTCGAGTCGGGCAGCCCCCGCGATCCCGGAGCCGGGACGGCCGCCCGAGGACTGCTCGTGCCGATCACGCTCCGCTCCTCAGGCGCGCCCTTGCGCGGCGTCGATCCTGCGACGTGGGAGGCTATCGCTCAGGTCGGCGTCTTCCGCGACACCTCGCGCGACGGGGAGCTCCGGATCGAGATCGACTGCCTGGTCGAGAATCCCGCCGACCGGTGAGCAGCCGCCGAGAGACCGCCGACGACCGCCGACCTAAGGACACCGATGACACCCACCGCTGACGCGAAGATCACTCTCGCGGTCGTGGACGACCACAAGATGCTCCTCGGAGCGCTCACGGAGTGGATCCGCGGAGCCGCCTCCGACATCCAGCTGGTGGCCGCGGTCGCCTCCTGGCCCGAGCTGCTCACGCACCCCGAGTTCCCCGTCGACGTCGTCCTCCTCGACCTCGACCTCAAGGACAACATCCCGATCTCGGTGAAGCTCTCGACCCTCAAGACCACCGGGGTGAAGACCGTGCTGATGAGCACCTACTCCGAGCCCGCCGTGGTCCGCGAGGCGCTCGCCTCCGGAGCCCTCGGCTACCTGGTGAAGACCGAGGACGCGGACATGATCGTCGAGGCGATCCGCGCGGCCAAGGACGGCCACTCCTACATCTCGCACGAGCTCGACATGGCGCTCTCCACCGGCGACTCCGACGGAGCGCCGAAGCTCAGCGCGCAGGAGCGCCGAGTGATGGCCCTCTACGGCGGCGGCGAGCCGGTGAAGTCGGTCGCGTTCGAGCTGGGCATCTCGGAGGAGACGGCGAAGTCGTACCTCAAGCGGATCCGCGAGAAGTACCGCGTCGTCGGCATCGACGTCGGCACGAAGGTGGCGCTCCGCAAGCGCGCCATCCACGACGGGATCCTCATCGAGACGGACTGAGTCCTCTTCCGTGGCGGTCCCTGCCCGCCACGGCGCGGTCGGCTTCACGACGTGGTGCGTTCCGCGGAGCGAGGTGCGTCGCCCGGCATCGATCCGCTGGCACGCGGATCGCTGTCGGCGGGCTCCACGAGGGCGCGGCGGTCCCCGCCCGCCGCGGCGCGGTCGGCTTCACGACGTGGTGCGTTCCGCGGAGCGAGGTGCGTCGCCCGGCATCGATCCGCTGGCACGCGGATCGCTGTCGGCGGGCTCCACGAGGGCGCGGCGGTCCC